>DASYEM010000051.1:0-24383 GCA_036499025.1 Parvibaculum sp.
TCGAGACGCGGGCTCGCGCCCGCTCCTCAGGATGAGGGTTCAATTCAGAGAAAAATCCTCATCCTGAGGAGCCGCATAGCGGCGTCTAAGCACCGCCCTTGGGCCAGCCGAAGGCTGGACCCGAGGGGACGAGGCCCCACACTCGCGTCACTCCAGAAACTTCAGCACCACGTCCTTATAAGCATGGTCCCCCACCGCACGCATATGATCGCGCTTGGGCACCGTGAAACTCCGCCCGCCCGGTATCAGCGCGGCGAGCGGTGCGGCAGGCCCCGCCTGATCGTCCATCTCTCCCGCAACGATCAGCACCGGACGGCGAATGCGCGCGAGCCCGTCCACCGGAAAATCCGCGCGCACCGCTTCGAAACAGGCGGCAAGCGCCACGCGATCCTGTTTGTTCTGATCGGCAAAAAGCCGAAACACTTTCGCCGCCGGACTCTTGATCGACGCCGGATCCTCCGTCAGCAACGCCTCGACGACCGCCGTCGAATCCTTGTCCTTATCCAGCAACCGCTCACCGACACCCGCCGCGATCACGCGGTCGAAGCGTTCGGGATAGGCGCTCGCCGCCACAAGCGACACCATGCCGCCCATCGAATAGCCCATCAGATCCGCACCCGGCTCGCCCAGATGGTCCATCAGCGCGATGACGTCGCCCGCCATCGCATCAAGCGTATAATCGGCCTCGTCATGCGGGTGGTCGCTCGCGCCATGCCCGCGCCCATCCGCCATGATGACGCGTCGCCCCGCATCGACCAGCGCCCGCGACCAGCCCGTCGCCACCCAGTTCACCTCATGCGTCGAGGCAAAGCCATGCACCAGCACAATGGGCGAGCCCTCGCCCACCACCCGATAAGCGAGCCGCAATCCGTCTGACTCGAAATAATCCAATGGAATCTCCTGCGCCTTCCACGTCATTGCGAGCGTAACGAAGCAATCCGCCTTCCGGCAAATGAAGACTGGATTGCCACGCCCTTCGGGCTCGCAATGACGAAGCCAAGCGTTTAGAATTCGCCCAAACCGGGAGGAAAAACAAATGACCATTGCGGCCCTGAAACGTGAAGTCTGCGACGCGATCGACGCGATGGCCCCTGCGCTCATCGAAGTGAGCCACGCGATCCATGCCAAACCCGAACTCTCGTTTCACGAGGTTGAGGCGGCAAAGCTCCTGACCTCGCGTATCGAAGCGGCCGGCCTCACCGTCACGCGCGGCGCTTTCGGCCTGCCGACCGCCTATGCCTCCACCTTCGGCCCCGAAGGCAAACCCGAAGTCGCGATCCTCTCGGAATACGACGCCCTTCCCGGCATCGGCCATTCCTGCGGCCACAACATCATCGCGACGACCGGCCTCGGCGCGTCTCTGGCGCTGGCGAAACTCGGCGCGAACCTTCCCGGCCGCGTGCGCTATCTCGGCACACCCGCCGAGGAGCGCGGCGGCGGCAAGGAATTGATGGCCCAAAAAGGCGCGTTCGATCGCCTCGACGCCGCAATGATGGTCCATCCCGCAGGCATCGACCTCATTACCATGCCCTGCATCTGCGTTTCGGAAGTCGTTGTCGTCTACAAGGGCAAGAGCGCCCACGCTTCGGCCATCCCCCATGCGGGCCTCAACGCGCTCGACGCGCTCATCACCGCCTATCAATCCATCGCCCAGCTTCGTCAGCACATCAAGCCGACCGAACGTATCCACGGCATCATCACCAGGGGCGGCAGCGCGCCGAACATCGTGCCGGACGAAACCGAAGGCTTCTTCTATGTCCGCGCCGCCCATGCCGAAGAACTCGCGCCTCTGAAAAAGCGCGTGCAGGCCTGCTTCGAGGCAGGCGCATTGGCCACGGGCTGCACGGTCGAAGTCAAATGGGCCATGGCCGATTACCTCGATCTCAAGACCAGCATGCCCATCGCGCGCTCATACGAAGCCAACATGAATGTGGTAGGTCGCAAATTCTTCCCGCTCGAAAAATTGCCGGGCGGCTCGGCGGGCAGCACCGACATGGGCAATGTCAGTCACCGCGTGCCCTCGATCCATCCGATGATCTCCTGCGCCCCGCCCAATGTCGTTATTCACAATCCCGAATTCGCGCGCTGGGCCGGCGGCGAACTCGGCGACAAGGCTTGCATCGACGGCGCCAAGGCGCTCGCCATGACGGCGCTCGACTACATGACCGATGCGGATTTGCGCAAAGCCGCGCGCGACGACTTCGCCGCCACGGCCGATGGCTCGGCCCGCTCCGTCGCCAGCGCTTATGACGCGCATGGCAACGCCCTTATCGGCGGTTGCGGCTGCGGCGGTCACTAGCCGCACCGGGACGCAGGCGAAGCTCATAAATGTATTAAAGACAAATGAGCGAATCCGGCGCCAATTTTCAGCAGCTTGTTAAGAGGTCGGGGGCAAATTTCAGCTTGGGATGAGCGGTCGGTTCATTCCGAAATCTGGAATGAACAACAGCGGTGCCCCCATGCGTCTTGCAACGATTGCCAAACTGTCACTGGCAGCCACCGTGGTTCTCTCCGTCCTGGCCGGCGTCATGATCTGGCGCGAACAGATCAATATCTCGACGGAGCGCGCGGCGCTGACGCAGGCAGCGTCATTCAAGCAGCTTGGTCTCGACCTCGCGGGAGCGTCCGACTATCTCACCGAGCAGATCCGCTACTACACCGTGACCGGCGACAAGACCTATCTGGACAAGTATTGGCGCGAGGTGAAGGAAACCAGAACCCGCGATCGTGTCGTCAAACAGCTGCAAGACCTTGGCGCCACGCCCGGCGAACTCGGCCTGGTGGATCAAGCCAAGGCCAGCTCCGACGCGCTGATTAAACTCGAAGAGAAAGCCATGCAGGCCGTTTCCTATGGCAGGCTCGACGAGGCGCGCGGCTACGTTTATGGCGCGGACTACGCCAACGGCAAGGCCAAGATTTCCGCGCTCGTGAAAAATTTCCAGGACAACATGAACATCCGCGCAATGGCGAAGGTCGCCGCCGCGCGCAGTGCCGCCTCCACGCTGATGACGCTGGTGGACATCATTCTGTTGCTCACGGCCGCGAGTTTCATCTCCATCCTCTATTTCATATTCCAGCGCCGCACCGTGAACCCGCTTCTCGAGATGCAGGGCGTGGTCACATATCTCGCTGGCGCCAAATATGACATCGAAGTCCCGCATCATGATCGCACGGACGAAATCGGAGACATGGCCCGCGCCGTCGTCGTCTTCAAGGAAAACGGCATCGCCAACGAACAGATGCAGGCCGAGCGCCATCAGGCGCAGGCGGAGCGCGATAAGCGTCAGCAGGAAGTCGACCGCCTCATCAGGAATTTCGAGACGCTGACGAGCGAGTTGGTCGATTCTCTTTCATCGTCCTCGACCGAGCTTGAAGCTTCGGCCGGCACGCTCACCTCCACCGCTGAAAGCACCGGCCAGGCATCGATCACGGTCGCCAACACCTCTCAGGAGGTTTCCGACAACGTCCAATCCACTGCCGCGGCCACGGAAGAGATCACTCTCTCGGTCAACGAGATCAGCCGTCAGGTGCAAGAGGCCAGCCGTGTGGCGCAAACCGCCGTCACCCAGGCCCGCAAGACCGACAACAGCATTCAAAACCTGTCTCAGGCGGCCACGCGCATCGGCGACATCGTCAAGTTGATCACGGCAGTTGCCGAGCAAACCAATCTGCTGGCGCTCAACGCCACCATCGAGGCGGCGCGCGCCGGAGAAGCCGGGCGAGGCTTCGCCGTCGTGGCGTCCGAAGTCAAGGCGCTGGCCTCGCAGACCGCCAAGGCGACCGACGAAATCGGGGCCCAGATCATCGACATGCAGGCGGCGACGGAAAATTCGGTGACGACCATTCAGGAGATCAACACGACCATCAACCTGATGTCGGAAATCTCATCGACCATCGCCGCCGCCGTCGAACAGCAGGGCGCCGCCACACAGGAAATTGCGCGCAATATCCAGCAAGTAGCCCGGCTATCCGGCGATGTCGCCCACAATATCGGCGATGTCAGCCGTGGCGCTGGCGAGACCGGTGCGGCGTCGGAGCAGGTCCTCTCCACCGCGCGCCTGCTTTCCAGCGACAGCGCCCGCCTCAAATCGGAAGTGGAAAAATTCCTTTCCGACGTTCGGGCCGCATAGTCCTGATCGTTCAGGGAGCGATCGCCATCGGGCGCTCGGTGTTCTCAATTTCCTCGACGAAACGCTCGTCGAGGATTTTGCGCAATTCGCGCTGTTCCTTCAGGCCGATGGGAAAGCCCCACATCAATCCGGCAACGGCGAGATTGCAGCAAAACGGAATCGACACATAGAGAATGTTGACATGCGTCAACGTCTCCGTGGCGTTCGCGCCGCCTGGCTTGAAGCCGATAAAGTCGAGTGCCCAGAACGCCACGCCGATGGCAATCGCGCTGCCCACCTTCGATGAAAAAGTCAGCAAGGCATAAAAGAGGCCGGTGCGCCGCTGCCCCGTATGCACCTCGTCGTAATCGCCGACATCGGCCATGATCGACCGGTAGAGCACAGCCGGGCTGGCCACATTGACGCCAAGGAATATGAGAACCAGCGCGGCGATATAGACATTTCCCGCCGGAATGAGAAACAGTGTCGGCACGAAAGCGACGTTGAAAAGCGATGCGCCGATCATCGTGCGATGTTTGCCGAAACGATAGCTGAGCTTCAGAACCATCGGAATAAATCCGACACCGGCAAAGAAATAGAGAAGAAGAAGCAGGTTGGCGTAAGTCCCCACCTGCCAGATGTAACTCGCCTCATATATGAACATGGCCCCGATGGCCGATCCGGAAAAACCGCTGACGAAATCGGCCAGCACCAGGCGCTGCAAAGCGTGGTTGTTGAGAAGCGGTCCGATTGCCTCTCGCGGAGAGATCTTTGGCTGCGGGCGCACCTTGCGCTCGCCCATGCCCGTCACCGCGAAGAAAACCGTCACCGGCAGCGAGAGAAGGATGAACCATCCCATCACCGCGACGCCTCGGCCTTCCAGATGTTCGCCGCCGATAGCGTCGATGATCGCGGGCAGCATCAGCACCAGAGGCACGCCGACGGTCGTCAGCCCTTCGCGCCACGCCTGAATGCGGGAGCGTTCGTCATACTCGTCGCTCAGCTCCGCGCCCCACGACATATGCGCCAGCAGGATCATCGTGAAGCCGAGATAAAGTCCGAACAATCCATAGAGCAGATAATTCGCCGTGACCGGCGCGGTCGGCATAAAGATGAAATAGCTCGACACCATGAGGATCGGCACGGATAGCGCCATCCATATTCGCCGCCGTCCCCAGCGGGTCTCCAGCTTGTCGGAAAGAATGCCGAGCATCGGATCGATCACGACGTCGAAAAGCCGCGCCAGAAAAAAGATCGTGCCGACCGTCGCAAGCCCGAGCCCCATCGGCCCCGCATAGAAAGCAGGCAGATGCACGGCGAGCGGCAAGCCGAGCGCGGCGATGGGAATGGACGGGCTCGCATAGGCGAGCAGCCTCAAGGATGAATGTCTGGGTTCGGCCATTGCCGATGAAACTCCTCAAGGAATGAAAAAATGAAAATGGCGAACGATCAATTGGCAGGTGTGCCCGCTGTTTGAGCATCGCCCGGCGCCAGCGTTCGCGTTTCGATCGCTGCTGCGGCGGCATCGAGTATCCGCCGGTCGAGAATGTCGCGATTGGCCTGCTGCTGCGCTTCATCCAGCGGAAAGCGCCACAGGATCACGGCGACAATGGCGCTGATGATCGTTGCCGGCAAAACGTAAACCGCGCGAAGCCCGTCAAGCGCCGCCACGCTGTTCTCGCCGCCCGGCACGAAGCCGACGACATCGAGCATCATATAGGAAAGCCCGATGGCCAGCGCCGCGCCGATCTTGTTGGTCGAGGTCAGCAGCGAAAAGAAAAGTCCCGTCCTTGTCTGCTTGGTCTGCACCGCGTCGTGATCGGCGACATCGGCCATGATCGAGCGGAAGAGAAACGGCCCCGCCGCCATGTTGACGCCGAACAACAGAAAAGCGCCCAGCGCCATTCCGGGATGCCCCGCGGGGATCAGCAGAATAAGCGGCACGGTCACGGCATTGAACAGCGCCGAGCCCGCCGCCGTCCTGTGTTTGCCGAAGCGTCGGCTGATCCAGAGAATGAGCGGAATGAACATCACGCCGGAAATGAAATAGCAAAGCAGCAACGCGCTCGAAAACTTGCCGAGATCCAGCACGTCTTCGGCAAGAAAGAGAAAGAGGCTTGCCACGATCCCGCCCGAAACGCCGGAAATGAGATCGGCGAGCAGCACGAAACGCAGCGGACGGTTCTCGATCAGCACCTTGATCGCCTGTCCGAACGGCACATGCTCGGGCCGCGCGGCTTTGCGCTCAGGCACTTTCCAGACAGCAAGGGCGACGGAAATCGGCAAAAGGATAAGAACGAACCAGCCCATCGAAGCGACGCGCGCTGCGGCGAGATTTTCCGGGTTCGCCACCTCGATCACCGCAGGCAAGGCCAGCACGAAGACCATGCCGAGAATGAGCAGCAACTCCCGCGCGCCCTGCACGCGCGACCGCTCATGATAATCCGGCGTCAGCTCTGCGCCCCACGAAATATGCGAGATGGTGAGCAGCGTCCAGCCGACGTAAAGCACGAAAAGCCAGAAGACCAGATAAGTCGCCGTCACCGGCGCTGTCGGCATGAAGATCATATAGACCGAAACAAGCATGATCGGCACGGAGAGCACGATCCAGTGCCGCCGCCGTCCCCATCGCGTTTCGAAACGGTCCGACACGATGCCGAGCACCGGATCGGTGAACACGTCCCAGAACCGCGCCAGCATGAAAATCGAACCGACGACCGTGAGCCCGAGTCCCAGCGATCCCGCATAGAATGGGGGGAGATGCACGACAAGCGGCAAACCCATGGCCGAAATCGGCGCGGCGGGAAATGCGAAGGCGAGCAAAGTCCATCGCGAAAGAGGCGCATCGCGCCCCGCCGTACCAGCCGACATGAGACCTCCCAGTCATGATTGCGGATGCGGCAGGTCTTTGCGCCCGCCTTGTTCCGTCGCCGTGGAGTATGCCGAAGCAAATAGAGGCGGCCAAGCCCCTACGTCATCCTTCGGGCCGATGCGGAGTCAAACCCCGCGCTTTGGACTGCCGAGTATCCGTCCCACCATCGGCTCGAAGAAATCGAGCGGCAGCGTGTCATAGGCGGGATCGAAAGCAGGCGCATCGTACTTGGCGCAGAACTCCGCTGTATAGGCATAGAGCGGATCGCCGCTGAACTGCTCGCGCGCATCCCTGTTCATGCCGAGATAGTGGAAGAAGTAATAGCCCTGGAAAATTCCGTGATGCTGCACCATCCAGTGGTTCTCAGGACTGACGAAGGGCTTCAAGATCGCCGCCGCGATGTCGGGATGATTATAGCTCCCGAGCGTGTCGCCAATGTCATGCAGCAAGGCGCAAACGACATATTCCTCGTCCCGCCCGTCACGATGCGCCCGCGTCGCGGTCTGCAGGCTATGCGTCAACCGGTCCACGATGAAGCCGCCATAATCGCCGTCGAGCATGCGCAGATGATCGAGCACCCGGCCGGGCAGCTTCGCCGCGAAAGGCAGAAATTCCGTCGCGATGCGCGACCAGTCTTCCTGCGTGCCGTTTTTCATATCAGTGAACTCGGCGCGCAAATGCGATTTCGTTTTCGACATGATCGTCCCCTCTCAATTCCGATATGAAGGATCGAGCCGATCCATCTTGCGCATGATCGCCGGCCATGCGCGGCCCGCGCCGCTGTCGCCGAGCGATTGCTTCGCCTGCGCGCCGATGCCTTTCAGAATGTCATCCGAAATATGCGTCAGTTCTCCCCCGCCCGCCTGCGCCATGATCTGGATTTCGCACGCGCGCTGCAGCGTGAACATGGAGAGAAAGGCTTCGGCCACCGTCCGCCCGGTCGTCAGCAACCCGTGGTTCTCAAGGATCATCATGTGCTTGCGCCCGAGATCGGCCTGCAAACGCGGCCTCTCTTCGAGGTTGAGCGCAACGCCCTCATAAGGATGATAGGCCATCGAGGCGAGCGCATAGAGCGCCGTCTGCGAGATCGGTTTCAGCCCGCCCTTCTGGCACGACACGGCAACGCCCTCGGGCGTATGCAGATGCATGACGCAATGCGCGTCCGGCCGCGCTTCATGCACCGCGCTATGAATGACATAGCCCGCCCGAATGATGTCGTAAGCCGACGGCAGAACCTTCTCGCCGTCGAGATCGACCTTCACCAGCGACGACGCCGTCACCTCCTCGAACATCAGTCCATAAGGGTTGAGCAGAAAATGCGCATCCGGTCCCGGCACGCGCGCCGAAATATGCGTGAAGATCAGATCGTCCCAGCCGAGATGCGCGATCATCCGGTAGCACGCCGCGAGCTCGACCCGCACGCGCCACTCTTCCGCGCTCACCTGTCCGCGCACATCCGGCGCTTCGTTCACACTCATCGAAATCGCGCTCATCGCCTCTCCTTCACCTGTTGGTGAAGAAACCATGCGCGCAGTTCGGTCGGGAGATTGTCGCGCACTTGACAATCTCCCGCGCCTTTTGCGAGCCTGCCGCATGGACAAAGCCGCCCTCCGCGCCGTTCTGGACCGAAACCCCTGGTTTGCCGCCCTTCCTCCCGCATTGGCGGAAGGAATCCTGCGCGAGGGCCGTATTCAGCACCTCGACGGCGGCGCCACGATCTATCGCGAGGGCGATCCCGCAAACGGCCTCTATGCCCTCATCGAAGGCGAGATCCGCGTCATCCAGACCACGGCGGAAGGCCGCTCGGCTTTGCTGTTGGTGGCGGGCGCAGGCGCCTGGTTTGGCGAAAGCTCGATGCTCGACGGCAAGGAGCGCCATTCCGACGCCATCGCCTTCGGCAAGGTGGCGATCCTGCAACTCACGCCCGCCGTCTTCGCCCGCCTGACCAGAGACGAAACGGCCCATTACGCCTGCTTCGTACAACTCCTCGGCATCCAGTATCGCCGCGCCATCGACTACATCATCAACACGGCGAGCCTGCCGCTTCCCGTCCGCCTCGCCCAGCGCCTCACAAGCTTTGGCCGCGGGCATGGCCGCAAGACGGCGGCGGGCCTCGTCATTGATCTGAAGCTCTCCCAGACCGACCTCGCCAACACGCTCGGCGTCTCGCGCCAGACGCTCAATCGCCAATTGAAGAAGTTCGAGGCCGAAGGGCTGATTTCGGTCGGCTATGCCGAATTGACGCTCAGGAAACCCGCCGTCCTCGAGCGCCTCGCCCGCGCCGGAGACCCCTTGCCGATCTGAGTTTCGGCTGGAAAAGCGCAAGCCGCCGGACTAGTTTAGCGCCACCAACCGAAGGATGATGCGATGCACGGACCGGCAACCCCGAAATTCAACAATGACGCAGGCGCGGGCGAAATCCGCATCGGCGTCAAAGAGTTCGAATGCATCGGCGCGACCCCGCCCTATGACCATCCGCATATCTATCTGGACATGGGCCGGTCGCAGGAAATCATCTGCCCCTATTGCTCGACGCTCTACAAATTCGACGCAACGCTGAAGGCCGGAGAGACCATCCCGCCGAGCGCCGTCCACCGCGCCCCCGATCACGCCAAAGCCCACGCCTGATCGGGCCATCAGCCTGATTACATCGTCAGAAACAGCCCTGCCGCCGTCGCGATCATAACGATCGTCGCGAGCCAGCCGAGCAGCCTGAGCCAGTGCGGCAGCGTCAGCGCGCCCATGATTTCGGCCCGCCGCGTCATCAGCATCATCATCACCATGACCGGCACGGCGACGAGACCGTTGATGACGGCGCTCCAGAACAGCGCCTTGAACGGGCTGATCTGGGTCGAAAAATTCATCGCGACGCCGACGAGAATCGCAAAAGCGATCACGCCGTAAAATGCCTTCGCCTCACCGGGCTTGCGCGCCAGACCGGACGGCCAACGCATCGCCTCGCCGACCGCATAGGCCGCCGATCCCGCAAGCACCGGCACCGCGAGCAGTCCCGTGCCGATGATGCCGATGGCAAAGACCGCAAAGGCGAAATTCCCGGCAATGGGCTTCAGCGCCTCCGCGGCCTGCTCCGCCGTCTCGATATCGGTAATGCCATGCGCGTTGAGCGTCGCCGCCGTCGTCACGACGATGCAGAGCGCGACCACGTTGGAAAGCACCATGCCGATCGCCGTATCGATGCGAATGCGTCTGAACTCATGCGGCGCCGAGGCCGGATCCTCGCGCAAGGGTTTCTCCTCGGGCTTTTCCTCCGTCTCCTCGACTTCTTGCTCCGCCTGCCAGAAGAAGAGATAGGGACTGATCGTCGTGCCGAAGATCGCGACCACGGCGGTAAAATAAGCGCCGTTGAAATGAACCGACGGCATGGCGATCTTCTGGACAATCGTTATCCACGGCACATCGACGACGAAAATCGTCGCGACGTAAGCCAGCAGCGAAATCGTCAGCCATTTGAGAATGGGCTCATAGCGGGCATAGCTGATGAAAACCTCGGCGAGAATGCTCCCCACGCCGAACAGCACGACATAGACCAGCACCGGCCCGCCGATGAGCAGCTTCAGCGCCGCGCCCATCGCGCCGAGATCCGCGCCGATATTGATGGTATTGGCGACGACGAGCAGGAAGACGATGACGTAAAGAACGGACGTCGGATAAAATTTCCGCAGATTGCCCGCGATCCCTGCCCCTGACACGCGCCCGATGCGCCCGCTGATTTCCTGAATGGCGATCATCAGCGGAAGGGCGAAAATCAGCGTCCAGGCGAGCCCGTATCCAAACTGCGCGCCCACCTGCGAATAGGTGGCGATGCCGCTTGGATCGTCGTCGGAGGCTCCCGTGGTCAGACCCGGACCCAGAATCGAAAGCATTCCCGGCTCGCGTAACGCGGGGGCTTCGGTCGCAACTTCTTTGTCTGTCATGGAAACTCTGCGCTGCGGGTTGCCGCTATGAAACGGGAGGACACCGAATTCGTTCCCGAACGGCGAGCCTAGCCCAGCTCATTCCACCCGTCTTGACTGAAACCGCCATCCGTTGAAACCGCCGAACAGCACGTCGCCCCCGGTTTGCGGCCGGGGGCGAGGCGCTCATTTCAGATAGGCGATTTTAGCGGCCCGCGCCGAGAATCACCGAGGCGATGACGCCGGAGGCAACGGCGACAAGCAGATAATTGTTGTTGTCGTCATGCACCCAATGATAGCCGTGCGGTGGCCGGTTGAGATGATGGCCGCGATAATCGTTCACGACATAGCGGCTGCCGCGATAGCGCTCATCCACGCGTTGGCCGCGCTTCCAGTGATGACCGCCGTCATGATGGTCATTATGCATCTGATGGTGATCGTCATGATGATCGCGCGGATCGGCCATGGCGACGCTGCTGCCAAGGAAGGACGCGATGACAGCGGCAACCACAATATGATTCTTCATTTTCTCTCCTGCGCGTATCCATGCGACCGCTTTCAAATGCCCAGAAGCGGCGCTCCACCGTTACGCTCGGCCAATCAACGTCCCGAAACGGCATTCGTTCCTTTATTCGGATACGGAGAGAGAAGCGGCGGCATTGTCTCGCGCCACCGGAAAGCCCACATTGCGCTGGAAAAGCGAATTTGAAAGCAAGGCCCGGAGTGCCGCGTCCGCAAGGCGTCCCTAGTGTTGCCTGAGACAGCATATTGAAAGGAACGCATCATGGGCACATCGACAAAAATCGCGCTGCGCGCCGGCGAAACCGAAAACGATCCCCGCTGGGCCCTGGTCGTCGCACGCAACGCCGATGCCGACTTCTTCTATTCCGTCACCACCACCGGCGTCTATTGCCGCCCGGCTTGCGCGGCCCGGCCCGCCCGGCCGGAAAACGTCCGTTTTCACGCGACCTGCGAAGAGGCGGAGAAAGCGGGATTTCGCCCCTGCAAACGCTGCAAGCCGAATGAAGCTCCGCTTGCCGAACAACACGCCGCCAAAATCACGCAAGCCTGCCGGATCATCGAGGAGGCCGAGACCGCGCCAAATCTCGAAGACCTCGCTGAACGCGTCGGCACCAGCGCCTATCATTTCCATCGCCTCTTCAAGCAGATCACCGGCCTGACGCCGCGCGCCTATGCAGCCGCCCATCGCGAGAAGCGCCTGCGCGAAGAATTGGCGCGAGGCGGCTCGGTCACGGGCGCGATTTTCGATGCGGGCTACAATTCCAATGGCCGCTTCTACGAAAAATCGAACAAGCTTCTGGGCATGACGCCGACAACTTGGCGCGGCGGCGGCGCTGACACCGAAATCCGTTTCGCCATCGGTGAATGTTCTCTGGGCGCCATCCTCGTCGCGACAAGCAGCGTCGGCGTCTGCGCCATTCTGCTGGGCGACGATCCAGCCGCCCTCGCCCGCGATCTGCAGGACCGTTTCCCGCAGGCAAACCTGATCGGCGGCGACGCCGAATTCGAACAACTCGTCGCGCAGGTCGTCGGCTTCGTCGAAGCGCCGGGCCTCGGCCTCAATCTGCCGCTCGACGTGCGCGGCACCGCCTTCCAGCAACGCGTCTGGCAGGCCTTGCAGGCGATCCCCGCAGGCAAGACCGCAAGCTATGCCGAGATCGCGAAAGCCATCGGCTCGCCCGCCGCCGTCCGCGCCGTCGCGCAAGCCTGCGCGGCCAACGCAATCGCCGTCGCAATCCCCTGCCACCGCGTCATCCGCAACGACGGCGGCCTCTCAGGCTATCGCTGGGGCGTCGAGCGCAAACGCGCCCTTCTAAACAGGGAGGCAAACCGATGAACATCGCGGTCGAACACGTCGCGCGAAGCGAGCCACCGGCTAACATTGAAACCCGCGTGAACGCCTGCGCATGGAACGCGATTGCCGCCGACCTGAACGCGCAAGGCTGCGCGACGATCGAGGGCCTTCTCACGCCCGATGAATGCGCCGACCTCTCGGCCTTCTACAAAAGCGAAGACATCTTCCGCAGCCGCGTCGTCATGGCGCGCCACGGCTTCGGACGCGGCGAATACAAATATTTCAGCTATCCCCTGCCCGATTTCGTCTTCCGCTTGCGCACGTCCATCTATCCGCACCTGCAACCCGTCGCCAACCAATGGAACAAGGCGTCAGGCATCGACATGCGTTACCCCGCGCACCACGTCGATTTCCTCGCCCGCTGCCACGAAGCCGATCAGGTGCGCCCGACGCCGCTCATGCTGCAATACGGACCCGGCGACTATAATTGCCTGCATCAGGATCTTTACGGCGAGCACGTCTTTCCGCTGCAAGTCGCCATCCTGCTCTCGGAACCGGGCCGCGATTTCACCGGCGGCGAATTCGTCCTGACCGAACAGCGCCCACGCATGCAATCCCGCGCCGAAGTCGTCCCGCTCCGGCAAGGCGACGCCGTCATCTTCGCCGTCCACCACCGCCCCGTTCAAGGCACGCGCGGAACTTACAAAGTAAACCTCCGCCACGGCGTCAGCCGCATCCGCTCCGGCCACCGCCAAACGCTAGGCCTCATTTTTCACGACGCGACTTGATGTGAATGTGGTGGCCCCTGCCGGACTCGAACCGGCACTCCCTTACGAGAAGCAGATTTTAAGTCTGCTGCGTATACCAGTTTCGCCAAGGGGCCACGCGCAAAGCATGATCCGAAAAGTTGCAGACTTTTCGGACAATCATGCGCCAGACAAAATTGGGAGCGCGACTCTCGCGCTCCCACGCGTCACCACATATGCCCGCTCATGCGCGACGACGCAACGCACGAACGCCAACCCCAACCCCAACCCCAACCCCAACCCCAACCTGTCACCCCGGGCTCGTCCCGGGGTCCAGAACCGCGAACGCTGAATACGCCATCCTGGATCCCGGCATACGCCGGGATGACAGCCGAATGTGAGGACACGTCGGCGCAACAAACCAAGGCGTCCGAAAACCAATCCCCCCAAAAGAAAACGGCGGCCCAATGGACCGCCGTTAAACTCTATCGCAGGTGAGAGGCGATTAGCCCTCGAGGCCCTGCCACACCGGCCAGCAGCTGGCGCCGGCGGAAGCGGCGAGCTTCGCCTGGGCTTCTTTGGCGTTCGAGCCATCGGCCGTTTCGACCTTGCTCTTACCGCCGGTGCACCAAACGTAGAAGCTGTGCTTGCCCGACTTCGACATCGCATCGAAGCTGGAGTCCAGCGCAAAGGCCGAACTGGACAGCATCATGGTCGCGCCGACCGCCAGACCCAAAATTCCAACCATCTTTTTCATTAGCGTCTCTCCCTCCGGGTATCGCTGACCCAAAACTCGTTCCCAGGCTCTGATCGTTAAGCCTTGATCGATTAAGCCTTATTTTTTCAGTGCCTAAGTTGCCCCCAATCCCCGTCTCTTGCGAGACAATATCCGGCGACTTCTAGACCCTGTCAGTCTCAAACTGTAGCTGACTCTCCCAAGATTGTATCCCCCGCGAAGCGCTTGAAAGCTGAAACTTTCGTAATGTGAGGGTGAGTCTGTTGCAAATTGGCGACATTCCGTAACGTCACCAAGCATTCAATCAACCCGGCTCCCCGGTCACGGGCTCGGCCCCGAAGGTTCGGATCAGCGCCGCCGCCTCATCGGCCACCCGGTCGAGCGCCGCCGAATCTGTACCGCGCATCACCAGGCTCGTCCCGAAAACCTTGCCGCGATAGTAAGGATAGGAGCCGATCCCGATATCGGGATGGCGCTGCTGCAATTGCCCAAGCTTTTCGGCAATCGTCCCCTCGCCGATCTGCGCGCTCACCGTCCGGCTCTGCATCGTCGCCCCGCCTTCGAGCCGTCCGGTCAGGCTGTCCATCATCACCTGCATCACCATCGGCACGCCGGCCATGACGAAGACATTGCCGATCTGAAAACCGGGCGCCTTGCTCAGCGGGTTGGCGATCAGCGACGCCCCGTCGGGAATGCGCGCCATGCGTTTGCGCGCCTCGGTGAACTCCCCGCCCGTCTCTTTGTAATGCGCCTCGAGGATAGCCATGGCCTCAGGATGATGCCCGATGGGAACGCCGAACGCCTTGGCGATGGAATCCGCCGTGATGTCGTCATGCGTCGGCCCGATGCCGCCCGTCGTGAAGACGTAATCGTAACGCGCCCGCACCTCGTTCACCGTCGCGACGATCACCGCCTCGATATCGGGAATGACGCGCGCCTCGCGCACCTGCACGCCGATCTGGTTCAGGTGTTTGGCGATGTAGGAAAGGTTCGCGTCGCGCGTCCGCCCAGACAGCACCTCGTCGCCGATCAGCAACACGCAGGCGGTGACGAGTTTGGGGCGCCCAGGTTCGAGGCGCGAAGGCGTCGCGGCATCCGGCATGGGGTGATCCTCGGGGTTTCGGTCCCCCGAGGATAGCCCGTCGCCCGCACCGGAGACAAATACGAAGCCGCCCGCCGGGGCTAGGCCAGAGGACCCCGAAGGCTTATGCTAGGGGAAACCGACATTTCCCGGACAAGTCCATGACCTATATCGACGCCCTCACGGCCCCGGTGCGCAATACCGGCCAGATCAAGCTCTACGGACCCGAGGGGTTCGAGGGCATGCGCAAGGTCGGCCGCATTTCCGGCGCGGCGCTCGACATGCTGGCGGGCCTCATCAAGCCGGGCGTGACGACCGACGACATCGACCGCGCGGTCTATCAGTTCGGCCTCGACCACGGCGCGCTGCCCGCCACGCTCGGCTATCGCGGCTACCGCCATTCCTGCTGCACCTCGATCAACCACGTCGTCTGCCACGGCATCCCGAGCGACCGCGTGCTGCGCGAAGGCGACATCGTCAATGTCGATGTGACCTACATCCTCGACGGCTGGCACGGCGACACCAACCGCATGTATTACGTCGGCGACGTGCCACGCAAAGCCACGCGCCTCTGCGAAGTCACCTATGAAGCCATGATGCGCGGCATCGCGGCGGCAAAGCCCGGCGCCAGCCTTGGCGACATCGGCGCGGCCATTCAGGAATATGCCGAAGGCGAACGCTGCTCGGTGGTGCGCGAATTCTGCGGCCACGGCGTCGGCCTCGTCTTCCACGACATGCCGAACATTCTGCATTATGGCCGCAAGGGCGAAGGCGCGAAGCTCAAGGAAGGCATGTTCTTCACCATCGAGCCGATGATTAATCTCGGCAAGCCCGGCGTGAAAATCCTGGCCGACGGCTGGACGGCTGTGACGCGCGACCGCTCGCTCTCGGCCCAGTTCGAACATTCGATCGGCGTCACCGCCGACGGCGCTGAAATCTTCACCAAATCGCCCGCCGGTCTGGACTGCCCCCCTTATGCCTGACGCGATAAAGCCCGGCGAAAAAATCATCGATCATCACGCCGGTCATCGCGATCGCCTGCGCACGCGTTTCATGGCCGCGCCCTCCGCGATCCCCGATTACGAAATGCTGGAGCTGATCCTCTTCCGCTCCATCCCGCGCCGCGATGTGAAGCCTCTGGCCAAAGAGCTCATCGCCTTGTTCGGCAGCCTCGGCGGCGTGCTCCATGCCGAGCCGCAGCGCCTGCTCGAAGATAAACGCGTCTCGCAAAACACCGTCACCGACTTCGCCATCTTCCGCGAAACGAGCCAGCGCCTGACGCAAGCCAAGGTGATGAAGCGCGAAATCATTTCCTCATGGGCGGCGCTGCTCGACTATTGCTCGGCCTCCATGGCGCATAACGCCATCGAGCAATTCCGCATCCTCTTCCTCGATCGCCAGAACGTGCTGATCGCCGACGAGGTGCAGCAGACCGGCACCATCGACCACACGCCCGTCTATCCCCGCGAAGTCGTCAAGCGCGCACTGGCGCTCAACGCCTCGTCGATCATCCTCGTCCACAACCATCCGTCCGGCGACCCGACGCCCTCGACCGCCGACATCGAAATGACCAAGAAAATCGTCGAGACCGCCAAGCCGCTCGGCATCGCCATCCACGATCATCTCGTCATCGGCAAAGGCCGCCACGCAAGCTTCAGAACGCTGGGGCTCATTTAATCGTCAATGCGCCGCCATCCTTCGAGACGCCGCTGCGCGGCTGCTCAGGATGAGGCTTATTTTTAAGTTGACCCTCACCCTGAGGAGCGGCAAAGCCGCGTCTCGAAGGGCGAGGCCCAGCTCTTCCCCAAACAAAACGGCGGCCCACCGGGCCGCCGTCAATCTCAAGTCGAAACATCTCACTCGTATTTGAACTCGGACCCGTCGAGATCGATCAGCGGCAACTCGTCCTTCTCACGCCAATAGTCCTGCGTGTGCTGCCACTCGGGCTTCTCGCCGCGCCGGGGGAGCAGATGCATCCCGCGCATCAGATATCCCGGATTGAAATTCTCCGGGTCGATCCACGGCAACAGCGCCATGTCCTTGTCTTCGGCCCGCAGCTCCACCGTCACCTTCTGCTTGCCCTTGCCCTTCATGTGCCTGAGCAGCCGCGCCACGAAATCGCCCAGCAGATCGACGCGCAAGGTCCAGCTCGCCCGGAAATATCCAAACACCCAGATCAGGTTCGGAACGCCGGTGAACATCATCCCGCGATAATTGACGGTCTTGGCGAAATCGACCTTCTCGCCGTCGACATTGAAATCGATGCCGCCCATGACGCTGAGGTTGAAGCCCGTCGCCGTGACGATGATATCGGCTTCCAGTTCCTTGCCGGATTTGAGCAGGATGCCCTTCTCCGTGAAGCGGTCGATCTCGTCGGTGACGACCGACGCCTTGCCCGACGCGATGCCTTGAAAAATATCGCCGTCCGGCACAAAGGCAATCCGCTGACGCCAGGGCCTGTATGTCGGCGTGAAATGCGCCTTCACCTGCTCTTCGGGCAGGAATGCGCCCACCGCCGCCAGCAATTCCGCCGTCAGCGCATCCGGCTCCTCGAAAGAGCGCCGCGTCAGTTCCGCCTGATCGGCCAGAACCTTGCGCCGCGCGATTTCATGAATCCAGTGTTCGTCGATCTTCAGCGCCCGCAACTGATCGACGAGTTCATTCTGGTTGAGCCCCGGAATGAAATAGGTCGGCGACCGCTGCAACAGCGTCACATGCGCGACATCGGCCGCAATCGCCGGCACCACGGTCGCCGCCGTCGCGCCGGAGCCGATCACGATGACCTGCTTGCCCTTGTAGTTGAGGTCCTCGGGCCATGTCTGCGGATGCACGATCCGCCCCTTGTAGCTCTCCATGCCCTTCCACTCGGGTGTATAACCTTCCGAGTGCTGATAATAACCCTGACACATCCACAGGAAATTCGTCGTGAAGCGAACCGTCTCGCCCGTGTCCTTGCGCAGCGCTTCGACCGTCCAGAGTTTTTCCTTGCTCGACCAGCGCGCCGACAAGATCTTGTGCTGATAGCGGATGTGCCGCGCCAGATCGTTCTCGTCGATCACCTCACCCATGTAGGCGAGAATCTTTTCCGCTTTCGCGATCGGTTCGCCGAGCCACGGCTTGAAGCGATAGCCGAACGTGTAGAGATCGCTGTCGGAACGGATGCCCGGATAACGATGCATGTGCCACGTGCCGCCAAAACTCTCGAAGCCTTCGAGCACGACGAAGCTCTTGTCCGGCGTCTGCGTCTTGATGTGATAGGCGGCGCCCACGCCGGAAATACCCGCGCCGGCAATCAGCACGTCGAAATGTTCAACCTTTTGCGCTGCATCCGGTCGCGTCAGCGTTTCTGTCCCTGTCATCGAAAACCTTTTCTTTATTTGTCCGCTTCCACGCGCGGACAATCGCCGCACTTACAATGTGGTCTCTGGCGGCATTTGGGAACCGGCCGGAACGCGGCAATTCGTCCCTGAAGCGATCCCGTTGGTGTGTCGCATGACGGCAGTTTAACGCAGCGCCGCGCCTCCGTGTTGCACGGAATGCGCTCACCCTAATTTTGAAAAATGAAGCGTAACCGCTCGCGCCCGAAAAATCACCCCGCGAAAGTCGGCGCGTGCTTGCCCGCCCAGGGCTGCGCCGCCTCGAGCTCATAGGCGAGTGCGAACAGAAGCCCCTCGCCGCCTTTCGCCGCCGCGAACTGGCTGCCGATGGGAAGCCCGTCCTTGCTCATCCCCAGTGGCACCGACATCGCGGGCGTCCCCGCCACATTGTGGATCGGCGTATAGGTCACATAGTCGATGGTGCGCTTGTAAAGCGTATCGAACGGCACCGTCGGCGCCTGCTGGCCGAGTTCCGGCGCAGGCGCGTTCAGCACCGGCGTCAGCCACGCATCGTAATGCGCCATGAAGGCATCGACCTTCTTTTCGGCTTCGGCAAACTTCACGAGCGAGGCTTGCAGCGCGCCCTTGGGCTTCTTTGCATAAAACTCCGCAAGCCCGATGGTCCAGGGTTCCAGCACATCCTCCGGCTTCAAACCCTTGCTCTTGGCGAGCGCGACAAGGCTCGCCGGACCCGACGCCCAGACGGTGAGAAACACGTCGATGAATTCCTCGCCGTTGATCGGGTTCTTCACCTCGATGATCTCGTGGCCGAGCCCGGCGCAAAGCTTCGCCGTCGCTTCAATCGACGCCTTCACATCTTCATGCGGCTCCTGCCCGTAATAATTCATCGTGTTGAAAGCGATCTTCAGCCGCTTCTTCGACGGATCGGAAATGAAACCGATGGGCTTCAGCGGTGCGGTCGCCGCGCGGTCCTCCGACAGCGAGAACACCATCGCGCCGTCGCGCACCGTGCGGCTGACGCAATTCTCGACGCCGATATCCCCCGGCAACGGCACGCCCCCGAGGTTCATTCGCCCTCGGCCCGGCTTCATGCCGAAAACACCGCAACACGACGCCGGAATGCGGATCGAACCGCCGCCGTCCGACGCATGCGCCACAGGCAACATGCCCGACGCCACAGCCGCCGCCGCCCCGCCCGAAGACCCGCCGCTCGAATGCTCAAGGTTCCACGGATTGTGGCAAGGCCCGAGCAGCAGCGACTCCGTTGTCCCGAGCAATCCGAATTCCGGCGTGTTGGTCTTGCCGAGCACGACCATGCCCGCCTTGATCGCGCTTTCCGGCACCGGCGATGTCTTGTCCGACATCTGCTTGGCAAAAAGTCGCGAGCCGCTCGTGTGCCGCATCCCCTTCACATCGTCGAGATCCTTGATGAGATAAGGCACGCCCGAAAGCGGACTGTCCGGCAGCTTGCCTTTCGCCGCCGCCCGCGCCATGTCGAAGGCTTCATAGACGACCGCATTGACCTTGCCGTTGACCGCCTCGATCCGCGCGATGGCCGCGTCCACGAGTTCGAGCGAACTGACTTTCTTTTTGCGCACCAGCGACGCCTGCATCATCGCGTCCATGCCGGAAAATTCATCGGCGGCAAAAGCGAATTTGGGCCGAAGGCTCGCGGCTCCCGCGACAATGGCGCTGGCGGCGGCGGTGCCCAGAAAGTGACGGCGATTGAGATGAACGGTCATGGTCTCTCCCCTGTGAGTCGTCTCTTGTTGGAAAGATCATACCTGTCGGCACCACCGAAAAAATGGGATAAGATTGTCAATCTCTTCCAGATTTTCAGAACGACCATGCAGCCGAACCTGATCGACCAGCTCGAAGTCTTTCTCACCGTGGCCGAAACCGGCAGCTTTTCGGCCGCCGCCAAGCAATTGGGCCGCGCCGTTTCGGCAGTGAGTTACGCCATCGCCAATCTGGAATCGCAACTCCAGATCGAGCTGTTCGATCGCAGCGGTTATCGGCCCGATCTCACCGAAGCGGGCCGCGCCGTTCTCGCCGATGCCGAAATCATCTTCCGCCGCGTCGATCGGCTGATGGCGCGCGCCGAGGCGCTGAAGGCGCAAGGCGATGTCGAACTGATCATCGCCGCCGACATCGAGTTCGACACCGCCGCCCTCGCCCGCGCCGCCTCGCGCTTTCACGAAACCATGCCTCATGCGGGCCTGCGCTTTTACAGCGGCAATCCCGAACGCATCCTGACGGACGTGACCGAGAAGCGCGTCCAGCTCGGCATCATCGGCCTTTATGCGGGTTTGCAGGCGAAGAAATTCGACGGACGCGAAATCGCCGCCTGGCCCAAGCGCATCGTCGCCGCGCCGTCTCATCCGCTGGCCCGCCTCAATGCGCCCTTCCCGCTCATCGCCCTCGACGATTATCGCCAGATCGTTCTCGCCGACAGCAAACAGGAAGCCCGCGATTTCGACTACAAGGTGCACACCACCGACGTCTGGATCGTCGACAGCAAGGACATGCTGCTGGCCTTGCTGCGCGAAGGTCTCGGCTGGACCTTCGCCATCGAACATCTGGTGGCCGACGACCTCGCCACCGGACGCCTCAAGGTGCTGGAATGCAGCGGCGTCACCAATCCGCCGCTCCAGCGTTTCGCCGCCTTCTGGGCGGTCAAGGCCCCGCCCGGCCCCACGGCGCTGCATTTCCTCGATTGCCTGACCGCAACGGGTCACCGCATCGAGGAACTGCAATACCGCGCAAACCCGGCCTCTCACACCGCGAAATAACCGGCCGGTTCCATATCGGCGATCAGCCCGGCCTGCACCGGCTCCCAGCCCAGTTCCCGCCGCGTCCGCGCGCTTGATGCCCGATTGTCCATGCCCGCGAACATGACGAACCAGCCAAAGTGATCGGGAGCCTCTTCAACCGGCTTGGCAACCACCGGCATCTTCAGCCCACGTCCTATCTCGCTTGCGATGTCGCGAAACGAAATCCCCTCTTCCGCGACCGCGTGATAGCGCGCGCCCGCGCTGCCCTTCTCCAGTGCCAGCCTGTAAAGCCGCGCCGCGTCGAGCCGGTGAACCGCAGGCCAGTGATTGCGTCCCTCGCCGATATAGGCCGCCACGCCCTTTTCGCGCGCAATGCCGATGAGCAGCGGCACGAAACCATGATCGCCCTCGCCATGCACCGATGGCGGCAACCGCATCACCGACGCATTGACGCCGCGAGACAGCATCGCCAGCGCCGTCTGTTCCGAAACGCGCGGCGTGCTGCGTGGACCGTCGGACGGCACCGTGTCCTCCGTCGCCACCTGTCCCGGCGACAGCATCCCGGTCCCCGACGTTACGATCAGCGGACGGTCGGACCCGGCAAGCGCCGCGCCCAGCGTTTCAATGGCGCGCCGGTCAACTTCCGCATTCTCCGCGAATTTGGAAAAATCGTGAATGAAGGCGGTGTGGATCACGCCATCCACGCCCGCCGCGCCGCGGCTCAGGCTCTCAAGGTCTTCGAGCGTGCCGCGATGCACCTCAGCACCCGCTGCCGCAAGCGACGCGGCCCCCGCATCCGAGCGCGCAAGACCGAGAACCTTGTGCCCCGCATCGAGCAATTCCCTGACGACGGCCGAGCCGACAAACCCGGTCGCGCCGGTAACAAAAACACGCATGAGCAAATCCTCCAGAGATGACGAAGGAGACTGTCCGCGCTTTCATTATTCTGGTAAAGTAGTGGCCTTATACGGGTATAACGACTAACAGGACCGCCATGCCGCTCGCGGACGACAATCTGCTGGGGACTTACCTCAAGGACCGCCGCGCGAAACTCGATCCGGCGGCTTTCGGCTTTCCCCTGACGCGCAGACGCACGCCCGGCCTCCGGCGCGAGGAAGTGGCCCAGCGGGCCAATGTCAGCGCCACCTGGTACACATGGCTCGAACAGGGGCGCGGCGGCGCGCCATCCGCCGACGTTCTCGACCGCATTTCCCGCGCCATGATGCTGACCGACATCGAGCGCGAACATCTCTTCCTGCTCGGCCTCGGCCGCCCGCCCGAGGTGCGCTATCAGGCCGCCGAAGGCGTCACGCCGCGCTTGCAGCGCGTCCTCGACGCTCTCGAATTGAGCGCCGCCTTTGTGAAAACCCCCACATGGGATGTCGTGGCCTGGAACCGCGCCGCCACGGTGATATTGACCGATTACGGCGCGCTCCCGGTTGGTGAGCGCAATATCCTGCGCCTCATCTTCACCAATCCGCGCGTCCGCGCCGCGCAGGCCGATTGGGCAAACGTCGCGCGCTTTGTCGTCGCGGCCTTCCGGGCGGATGTGGCCCGCGCCGGAGCTACGAAAACCGTTCAGGCATTGGTCGAGGATCTCTGCCGCTCGAGCCCCGAATTTGAAACCATGTGGCGCGACAATGACGTGCGCAAGCACGGCGACGGCCTGAAAACCCTGCGCCACCCCGTCGCCGGACCGATCGCGATGGAGTATTCGGCCTTTGCCGTCGATGGCCGTCCCGACCTCGGCATGGTGGTCTACAATCCGGCCACGCCCGCCGACGCAGACCGGATCAGGTCGCTGCTCGCCTCGCACCCTTGAGCCGCTCCCGCCGAACTGATAAACCCTGCCTCTTTCCCGCACCTGTTCAAAGGCTTTGCCCATGATCCCCCGCTATTCGCGGCCTGAAATGGTTTCGATCTGGACCCCGGAAACGAAGTTCCGCATCTGGTTCGAGATCGAGGCTCACGCCTGCGACGCGCTGGCCGACCTCGGCGTGATCCCGAAGGAAGCGGCGAAGAAAATCTGGGAACTGGGCGGCAAGGCCGAATTCAACGTCGAACGCATCGACGAGATCGAACGCGAAGTGAAGCACGACGTCATCGCGTTTCTGACGCACCTGTCCGAATTCGTCGGCGAAGACTCGCGTTTCGTCCATCAGGGCATGACCTCGTCGGACGTGCTCGACACCTGTCTCAACGTGCAGCTTGTCCGCGCCGCCGATCTTCTGCTGAAAGACATCGACGCCGTTCTCGCCGCGCTGAAGCGCCGCGCCATTGAATTTAAGAACACGCCCACCATCGGCCGCAGCCACGGCATCCATGCCGAGCCCACCACCTTCGGCGTGAAGCTCGCGGGCTTCTATGCGGAGTTCGCGCGCAATCGTCATCGGTTGGTCGAAGCGCGCAAGGAGATCGCGGTCGCCGCCATTTCCGGCGCCATCGGCACGTTCGCCAATATCGATCCCAAGGTCGAAGAGCACGTCGCCAAAAAGATGGGCCTCGCCGTCGAGCCTGTGTCCACGCAAGTGATCCCGCGCGACCGCCACGCCGCGTTCTTCGCCACGCTCGGTGTTGTCGCGTCATCGCTGGAGCGTCTCGCCACCGAAATCCGCCATCTGCAGCGCACGGAAGTTCTGGAAGCGGAGGAATTCTTCTCCGCGGGCCAGAAAGGTTCGTCCGCCATGCCGCACAAGCGCAATCCCGTGCTGACGGAGAACATCACGGGCCTCGCACGCATGGTGCGCGGCTATGTGACGCCCGCGCTGGAGAACGTGGCGCTGTGGCATGAGCGCGATATCTCGCATTCGTCGGTGGAGCGCTATATCGGCCCCGACGCCACGATCACGCTGGACTTCGCGCTGGCCCGCGCAACCGGTGTAGTGGAGAAGCTGCTCGTCTATCCCAAACGCATGCAGGAAAATCTCGACCGCACGCAGGGCCTCGTCCATTCGCAGCGTGTGTTGCTGGCGCTGACGCAAGCGGGCGTGGGGCGCG
>DASYEM010000052.1:0-20158 GCA_036499025.1 Parvibaculum sp.
TCTTTGTCGGTCAGCGTCAGGGCAGGGGCGACGGTGATCGAGTCGCCCGTATGCACGCCCATCGGGTCGATGTTCTCGATCGAGCAGATGATGATGCAATTGTCCGCCGTGTCGCGGACGACTTCCATCTCATATTCCTTCCAGCCGAGGACCGATTCTTCGATCAGCACTTCGGTGGTCGGCGAGGCGTCGAGCCCGCGCTCCACGATCTCGGTGAATTCCTGCTTGTTGTAGGCGATGCCGCCGCCCGTGCCGCCCATCGTGAAGGACGGACGGATGATCGCGGGCAGGCCGACGAAATCGAGACCCGCCAGCGCCTCTTCCATGTTATGCGCGGCCTTGGAGCGCGGGCTTTCGAGCCCGATCTTGTCCATCGCATTGCGGAACAACAGACGGTCTTCGGCCTTGGCGATGGCGTCGCGCTTCGCGCCGATCATTTCGACGTTGAATTTCTTCAAGACGCCCATGTCGTCGAGCGCCAGCGCCGTGTTCAGCGCCGTCTGTCCGCCCATCGTCGGCAGCAGCGCATCGGGGCGCTCCTTCTCGATGATCTTGGCGACAATCTCCGGCGTGATCGGCTCGATGTATGTCGCATCGGCGAGATCGGGATCGGTCATGATCGTCGCCGGATTGGAGTTCACCAGAATAATCCGGTAGCCCTCTTCCTTCAGCGCCTTGCAAGCCTGCGTGCCCGAATAATCGAACTCGCACGCCTGCCCGATGATGATCGGACCCGCGCCGATGATGAGGATGCTTTTGATGTCTGTACGTTTGGGCATTGGCTACTGATCACCGAAGGAGGCGAAGGACTTCGCCTTGAAGCCCTCCCCCCTTGAGGGGGAGGGTTGGGTGGGGGGTATTCTGAGGTTAGGAAGATTCTGCCAGCTTGAGCTGGATGACTTCGGCGACGCCTTCGATGTTTCCGAGAATCTCGTTGTTCCAGAAACGGAGAACTTTGTAGCCGCGCTCTTCAAGCCACGCGGTGCGTGCCGCGTCGTAAGCGGCTTGCTCTTCATCATGCTGACCGCCATCGGCTTCGATGATGAGCTTTTGGTCGAGGCAGATGAAGTCGACGATGAATTTGCCGATTGGATGTTGTCGCCGGAAGCTATGTCCGAGCGTGTTGCGTCTGAGGATCGACCAGAGTTTTCGTTCGGCGTCGGTCTGATCGCGGCGAAGTGCGCGAGCGCGCTCATTTGCCATGAAGAGGTACCCCCCTCCCTAACCCTCCCCCTCAAGGGGGGAGGGAATTGGATCTGGTTGCGGTCGTGCCCCATGACCATAAAGCCCTCCCCCCTTGAGGGGGAGGTGAAAGAAAGGATGGTGCTGGCGGTTCCAGCCATCACTTCCCCTCCATCATCTTCACGAACCGCTCGAACAGATAATGGCTGTCTTGCGGTCCCGGAGACGCTTCGGGGTGGTACTGGACGGAGAAGACCGGCTTGTCCTTCAGGCGCAAGCCCGCATTGGTGCCGTCGAACAACGACACATGCGTCTCTTCGACATTCGCGGGCAGGCTTTCGCGCGCCACCGTGAAGCCGTGGTTCATCGAGGTGATCTCGACCTTGTTGGTCGTGTAATCCTTCACCGGATGGTTCGCGCCGTGATGGCCCTGATGCATCTTCTCGGTCGTCGCGCCGAGCGCGATGGCGAGCATCTGGTGGCCCAAGCAGATGCCGAAGACCGGCTTGCCGCTCTCGACGAGTTTCCTGATTTCAGGCACTGCGTAAATGCCCGTCGCCGCCGGATCGCCGGGGCCGTTCGAGAGGAACACGCCGTCGGGCTTCATCGCCAGAATGTCTTCGGCTTTCGTGTCGGCGGGTACGACCGTCACTTCGCAGCCGGCGCTCGTCAGGCAACGCAGGATGTTGCGCTTGATGCCGTAGTCGATGGCGACGACCTTGTGCTTTAGCTCATGGCCGGGCTCGTAGCCGCAGCCCCATTTCCATTGCGCTTCGGCCCATGTGTAGGACTGGCCGGTGGTCACGTCCTTGGCAAGGTCGAGGCCGAGCAGCCCTGGCCAGGCATTGGCCTTGGCGACCAGCGCCGGAATGTCGAACTGCCCATCCGGGTGATGCGCGATGATGCCGTCGGGCATGCCCTTTTCGCGGATCAGCCGCGTCAGCGCCCGCGTGTCGAGGCCCGATATGCCGATGATGCCGCGGGCGCGCAGCCAGCGATCGAAGTGCTTGGCGGCGCGATAGTTCGACGGGTTGGTGATGTTGGC
Organism: Parvibaculum sp.; assembly: GCA_036499025.1. Taxonomy (GTDB): domain Bacteria; phylum Pseudomonadota; class Alphaproteobacteria; order Parvibaculales; family Parvibaculaceae; genus Parvibaculum. Next base: position 2,228 of record DASYEM010000052.1, read on the forward strand.
CCTGAGTACGCAGCCGCGCACGCCCGACGAGGCGGCGAGATTGGAGGTCTCGATGTCCTCGTCATTGGCGCCGACATTGCCGATATGGGGGAAGGTGAAGGTGATGATCTGCCCGGCATAAGACGGGTCGGTCAGGATTTCCTGATAGCCGGTGATGGCGGTGTTGAAGCAGACCTCGCCGGTCGCTTCGCCCGTCGCGCCAAGGCCGAAGCCTTCGATCACGGTGCCGTCTTTCAGGACGAGGAGGGCGGTGGGTTTCTGGTTGTCCGTCATGGGTGCAGCCTCACGGCGCACACGGATTCCTCCTCGGAACTTTGCGCGGGGCTCACCCAGCGCCGTTCCGTGGCGGCTCTCGTCGTCACCTTCATATTGATACTCCAGGGGAGGCCCGCGCCCGCCAGCCAGCATCGGGGCGCATGGCTCCGCTCGGCAGACTCAGTATCCCGTCGAATTTCGCGGAAACTAAAGGATGGGGACGGGCGCGTCAAGGCAAGGCGCGGTGAAAATATGTGAGTGAATACAGCGCTTTATCGGCAGGGGCGCGGGGCGCGTCAAATTTGCGCGGGACCGCCTCGTGGTTTAGCTTCGGCGCCGTCAATTGAAGGAGAGTTCCGATGAGCGCCGGGTTACGCGACCAGATCATGCAGGCGATGAAAGATGCGATGAAGTCGGGCGACAAGCTGCGCCTTTCGACCGTCCGCCTCATGCAATCGGCGATCAAGGACAAGGACATCGCGTCGCGCACCGATGGGCGCAATGACGGCGTTTCCGACGCCGACATCCTGGAGGTCTTCACGAAAATGGTGAAGCAGCGCCGCGAAAGCGCCGATCTCTATGAAAAAGGCGGCCGCGCCGATCTCGTGGCGCAGGAACGCGGCGAAATCGCCGTCATCGAAGAATTCATGCCCAAGCAGCTCGGCGACGCCGAAACCAAAGCCGCCGTCGAAGCCGTGGTGGTCGAGCTTGGCGCGACTTCGGTGAAGGACATGGGCAAGGTCATGGCCGCGCTGAAGACGAAATATGCGGGCCAGATGGATTTCGGCAAAGCCGGCGGCGTCGTGAAGGGGTTGTTGGGATAGGAGGGCTCCCGACTCCCTAAAAAAGCTCTTCATCGCTCGATTTGATAGGGCGATGAAGATGCCGATGCGTGACACGGCGTTCGATAAAAATTCAGCGTCGTCCCGGGACTTGTTCCCGGGACCCATCTTTCCTCACCCATCGCCGATAGTGTTGGATCCCGGGAACAAGTCCCGGGATGACATCGCTGGTTGTCGCGAGGCGTGAGGCATTATCTCGATCATCACCGCCCGCACAAGGCGGGGCATGACGGTCAGGCCTTCTTGGCCTTCTGGTGCTTCACATAAGTGCGCAGCACTTCGTTGATCCGCGTCTGATAGCGCGGACCCGTTTCCCTGAAATACATCAGCACATCTTCATCGAGCCGGATGCTGACGGGCTGCTTGCGCGCGGGAATGACTATTTCCCATTCGCCTTCATCAAGCGGGAAATCAGAATCGGGGTCGGCAGCAATCGCTGCCTCGATCTCTTCATCCGCCAGGCTTTTTACACGCTCCCAATCGGTCTTGCCGGAGCCGAGCTTCTTAATCTCGTCCAGCGAATAGCGAACGATATGCTCGCCGCTCTTCGATGCGGGCGCGGCGGGCCGAGATGATGCGGCAGACGCCTTTTTCGCGTTCCGTGTAGATGACTGCGATTTCGACATCATTCAAAACTCCGACAACGAGAAACCTTATCTCGCCTTGGCGATCCGATTGTTTTCGGCACAGCGTCTCGGCAAAGATCGGCAACACATCGACAAAATTAATGCGATGCTTGCCGATATTGATGCGCCGCTTTTTGTCATTCCATTCGAAATGAACAAACTCGGGGGCGATTTTCTCGAACTGCCATTCCTTACGCATCAACGGCCTCCCTTCGCATTTTCATGCTGATCAATGGGTGGCGCGTCATGCGCTTGGTGATGGACTTTGGTCCAGTGGATGAATTGTATATACAAATGTATTCCATTTCAAGTCATCCACAGGTGCTTAGGTTCTGCCTCCTTCTTTGAGGCCCGCGCTTGGACTAGAATGAAAGCTTAGCCTCCAAATAGAACGTATCAAGAACAAATAGCCATGAGCTTCCCCAAGTCCTTTCTCGACGAGCTGAAGGCGCGCATCCGCGTCTCCGACGTCGTTGGGCGGAAGGTGAAGCTCATCCGGCGCGGGCGCGAGTTCGTCGGCCTGTCGCCTTTCACCAACGAGAAAAGCCCAAGCTTCACCGTCAATGACGACAAGCAGTTCTGGCATTGCTTCTCGAGCGGAGAGCATGGCGACGTCATCAAGTTCATCGAGAAGACCGAAAGCCTCTCCTTCCTCGAAGCCGTCGAGCGGTTGGCGGGCGAGGCGGGGCTAGAGATGCCGCAGCGCGATCCGCGCAACATCGAGCGCGAGAAGGAAGCCGCCACTCTCGTCGATGTGATGGAGATGGCCGCCGAATTCTTCCGCCAGAAACTCGCCTCGGGCGCGGGTGCGGAGGCGCGCGCCTATCTCGAACGGCGTGGGCTGAAGCAATCCACCATCGAGCGTTTCGGGCTTGGCTATTCGCCGGGTTCTGATCGCGGCGACCGCGTGCAATTGCTGAAACATCTGAAAGCCAAAAGCGTCACCATCGAGCAAATGGCCGAAGCGGGCCTCATCATTTCCGGCCCCGACATTGCCGAGCCTTATGACCGTTTCCGCAACCGGCTGATGTTTCCGATTGCCGATGCGCGGGGCCGCACCATCGCTTTCGGCGGGCGCGCGCTCGACGCCGAGCAAAAGGCGAAATATCTCAATTCGCCCGAGACGCCGCTCTTTCACAAGGGCCGTGGCCTCTACAATCTCCATCAGGCGCGCAAGCCCGCTTACGACGCGGGCACGGTCATCGCCGTCGAAGGCTATATGGACGTCATCGGCATGGCGCAGGGCGGCATCGACAATGCGGTCGCGCCACTCGGCACCGCGCTCACCGAAGACCAGATCGGCCTGATGTGGCGCATGGCGCCCGAGCCGATCCTCTGTTTCGACGGCGACAAGGCGGGTCTCCGTGCCGCCTTCCGCGCCGTCGAGCGCGTGTTGCCGCTTTTGAAACCCGGCCACTCGCTTCGCTTCGCGCTTCTTCCCGACGGCAAGGACCCCGACGACCTCGTCCGCGAGGAGGGCGGCGACGCGATGCGCGATGTGCTGGCGCAGGCCCGGCCGCTGTCCGACATGGTCTGGGAGAAGGAAGTCTCGGCAGGCGCGTGGGACACGCCCGAGCGCCGCGCCGCGCTTGAAGCTCGGATCGAAGAGGTCATCGGCCAGATCGCCGACCCCAAGGTCAAAGCCCATTACGCGCAAGACCTCCGGGGCCGCATTTCCCGGCTTTTCGGCCCCAAACAGGGCCGTGGAGGCTTCAATCAGGGGCAGGGAGGCCGGGGAGGCAATACGGGCGGTTTTCGTCAGCAGCCTTGGAAGCCCGGCCAACGCTTCATGCGCGACCCGCGCCTCATCCCGGTGACGCCGGAACTGCGCCGTTCCGCTTTGGCGCGCAATGACGGCGGGGCGGCCCAGAAAATGGAAGGGCTGATGGTCCTGACCATGCTCAACCATCCCGATCTTCTGGATGCCTATTGCGAGGAGTTTTCCCGGCTTGAAATCAGGACGCCGACCCTTGACAGATTACGCAATGAAATCATAGATATAGCAGCTCTTCATGCGCCCCTTGAAAGGGAGGCGCTGATGAACCATTTGGTTTCTAGGGATTTGGCGGATATAGCACAGCGTCTGCGGGATGGGGCGGCGGTCACAGGCGACCGGTTCGCATCGGCAGTTGCGTCGCTGGAAGAAGCTGAAGCCGGCTTTCTTCACACGCTGACGCGGCATCGCCGGACCATTACTCTGGAGGCGGAGCTTCGCGCGGCGGAGCGGGCGCTGGCGGACGAGATGAACGAGGAGAATTGGGCCCGGCTGCAAGCGATCCATGCGCAAATGCAGATCGAGCGGCCCGACCTCCCCGAGGAAGTGCTGGATGGCCCGGAAGCCGGGCAGAGCGCGAGATTTTAAAACTGGCGACGCCCTGCGGCGGCGCTTTGGTCGATACGATTAGATACTGGCGAGTTGGGGAACTTAAGCGAGACAGGATGAGATCCGCGGGGGCGGCCGGAACGAACCGGACGCTGGCGCGGTTTTGTCTATTCGAGCCTTTTTTAACGGCTCGGTGACTAGATAGCGAAGCGCGCGCAAACCATGCGATGCCCGCGAAGACTTAAGACAAGGCCGCCGCCATCCGCGCGTGCTTTGCATCCATTCAGACGGAGAGTCCCTCTATGGCGACGAAGACGGCAGAACAGGCGGAAGCCCCCGAGGCGGCACCCGAGGTCGTACAAGACGGCCCGCTCCTCGATATGTCCGACGCTGCGGTCAAGAAGATGATCAAGGCCGCCAAGACGCGCGGCTTCGTCACCTATGACGAGTTGAACAAAGTTCTGCCGTCCGAAGAATTCTCCTCCGAGCAGATCGAAGACACGCTGGCGATGCTGTCCGAAATGGGCATCAACGTCGTCGAGAACGACGAAGCGGAAGAAACCGGCGAGAGCGACGGCGAAGCGGAAGCTGAAGCCGAGCCCGCCGAGAGCGACGACGAGGAAGCGCCGACGCGCAAGGCCGTCGCCATCACTGGCCAGTCCTCCACCGCGCTCGATCGCACCGACGATCCGGTCCGCATGTATCTGCGCGAGATGGGCTCCGTCGAGCTGCTGTCGCGCGAAGGCGAAATCGCCATCGCCAAACGCATCGAGGCCGGCCGCGAGACCATGATCGCGGGCCTCTGCGAAAGCCCGCTGACTTTCCAGGCCATCATCATCTGGCGCGATGAGTTGAACGAAGGCAAGATTCTGCTTCGCGACATCATCGATCTCGACGCCACCTTTGCCGGCCCCGACGCCAAGAAGATCGACCACAGCCAGGCCGCTCTCAACGGCGAAGCGCCGCCGCGCGTCGAGCCCGAAGAAGAAGAAGTCGATGATGACGGCGAAGAGAGCGACAACTCCATGTCGCTCGCCGCGATGGAAGCCGAGTTGAAGCCGAAGGTTCTCGAAAGCTTCGACCGCATCGCCAACGACTACAAGAAGCTGCGCAAGCTGCAGGATTCCAAAGTCGAGCTGGCGCTGAAGGGCGAAGATTTCGGCGGCCCGTCGGACAAGAAATATCAAAAGCTCACATCGGACCTGATCGAAGAGGTGAAAAGCCTCTCGCTCAACAACAACCGCATCGAGAGCCTTGTCGAGCAGCTTTACGCGATCAACAAGCGCCTGATGGGTCTTGAAGGGCGTCTGCTGCGTTTTGCCGAAAGCCACGGCATTCCGCGCGACGAATTCCTGAAACAATATTACGGCGAAGAGCTCGATCCGAACTGGATGCGCCGCGTCTCGCGCCTCAAGGGCAAGGGCTGGGCGAGCTTCACGAAGGATGCGCGCGATCAGGTGAAAGACCTGCGCAACCAGATCCAGACGTTGGCGTCGGAAACCGGCCTCGACATCGGCGAATATCGCCGCATCGTTCAGGGCGTCCAGAAGGGCGAGCGCGAAGCGCGCATCGCCAAGAAGGAAATGGTCGAGGCCAATCTGCGTCTCGTCATCTCCATCGCCAAGAAATATACGAACCGCGGTTTGCAGTTCCTCGATCTCATTCAGGAAGGCAATATCGGGTTGATGAAAGCGGTCGATAAATTCGAATATCGCCGCGGCTATAAATTCAGCACATACGCGACGTGGTGGATCCGTCAGGCGATCACGCGCAGCATCGCCGATCAGGCGCGCACCATCCGCATCCCGGTCCACATGATCGAGACGATCAACAAGCTGGTGCGCACGTCCCGCCAGATGCTCCATGAGATCGGCCGCGAGCCGACCCCGGAAGAGCTCGCCGAAAAGCTCGGCATGCCGCTCGAAAAGGTCCGCAAGGTCCTGAAGATCGCCAAGGAACCCATCTCCCTCGAAACGCCCATCGGCGACGAGGAAGACAGCCACCTCGGCGACTTCATCGAAGACAAGAACGCCATCCTGCCGATCGACGCGGCGATCCAGTCGAACCTGCGCGAAACCACAACCCGCGTGCTGGCCTCGCTGACGCCGCGCGAAGAACGCGTGCTGCGCATGCGCTTCGGCATCGGCATGAACACCGACCACACGCTGGAAGAAGTCGGCCAGCAATTCTCGGTCACCCGCGAACGCATCCGTCAGATCGAGGCGAAGGCGCTCAGGAAGCTGAAGCATCCGAGCCGCAGCCGGAAGCTCCGCAGCTTCCTCGACAACTGATTTCCCCTTCACCTCCCCCTTGAGGGGAGGTCAAAAAATTCCCCTGGAATTTTTTGGGTGGGGGTCCTTCCTCCCTATACGAACAAAGCCCGGATCAAACGATCCGGGCTTTAGCATTTTTTGTATTCAACATGTGCGCACGTTGATTGACTAGCTATTATTCGATTTCCAGAAATTTTCTAATTTCATTTTCATACGGCCGGAAATAAATCGAATAGCGAGCTAGATATCGAGCACGGAGCGCCTTCCTTGCGTTGGGATATTTGCCAAGATGCTTGCTCAAATAATAGAAAAGTAACGCGCGATTTTTAGGCATCCCGTGAGAAAACCCTTGCAGAGGTATGTCGATAAGCGTTTCGGCAGAAGGTCTTTCGTTATCTGACAACTCTACCTGAGTTTGTTTTTTTTGATAGGTGAAGGGATTGTCGAGTGCCGAAATTATCTCTTTAATAGCAGCATCTGCATACTGAGCTCTATCAGAGGAATAATGTTTTAATAGCTGTTTTCCTGTGGTCCGGCTGCCTAGAATTGTGTCGAGCAGTATTGCGAGCCGTTCTTCTTGCTGCCCGGTACGACTTATGAGAGACAGGGCCTCATCTACATTTCTGTCTTGCTGGATAGTGAGATCTATACCGGAGTTTCCAAATAGATCAGCCTGGTCCACGATAGAGATGTGAGGCGGGGTGGCAACCTCGACGCGCTTGATCTCATTTTCTAACTCATGCGCTATTGAAGTCAGATCTATGTTTTCATAATCACTTGGATCCAGAGCATCCAAGTTCAATGAGACATTTCCTCGATCGCCAATGTTGAAATCCAGTTTGCTGCGAGCCCCCAAAATTCGACGGGCCGATTCGACACTTGGCGCGCGGATGACTAGTTGATCCCATAATAGGGTGCGAAGAACTGAACCCTCATAGAATGCTTTGGCTGCGGCTACCCCGGAGGCATCGAGAATGGTTTGACGCATTCGACTTCTGGCTAATTGCTTTTCTTTCTGTGTTCCGACTAACTCAAATATTTGTAAGGTGATTGCTGAAAATTGCGGGCACCTGCCTGCGAAGGATAGTAGGGCGCTATCAATTGCTTTTAGTTGCCCGACAACGGCGTTTCCTTTTTCATCGAAGAATGAATAAATTGGTGCCTTGCCGATTTCAGATGTTGGTCTTTGTACCAGTTCGATGCTTGAGACTAAGTCTTCGCTTAGCCTTGAGAACCCACTAACCGTGTTCGAATACTCATCCATTTCTTGAACGAAAAAAACGGTCGGCGCGCTCAGCGTTGCAAAAAGTGGTAATGCAAATCCACAGCCAATTTCAGAATCGAATGGAATGCAAGCGACGGCATATAGCGCCTCCAAATTTGTCGCGGTCACAGTACCGCCCATTCTTCATATAGTGTTCGTACGGCAGACTCTAATAAAGCGTGATAGTGTTCGGGATGTCTTCCTGGAATAAAATTATAAGGTTCTATTCTTATTTCTTCTGAATCCAGTTTGTCCAACCACGGAGCTTTTTTATTTTTGTTCCACAAAGTATGCGGGACGATCACGGCCTTAAGGTTGCCTGTGAGCGCAATTGGTTCTGCAACAATTATTTCGATTGAGCAAATTCGATCATCCGGTTCATTACGTCCTGTGGATTTGAGGAGCTGCATGTATGCGCGGGCCTGAAAATCCCAAGGTTCCGTCGCCTCATTTGGAGCGGCGACTTCAGACGTGTCTCCTTCGAAGTAATTCTTTCTAGACTTGAATACATTGGCAATAATGCGGTTGGGTCTCTTTACGTCATCCTCAAGTGAAAAGTCCTCGACGTTCATTTCGTCCGCCAACATATGTTTATAGAGTCTATTGGCAAATGCGCCGGTGTCGAAAGCGTAAATGTTTTTTGCTTTTGAAATTAGCGCTTCGTCGAAGATGAAGCAGTAGGGACACGCAGCTTCGACTTTTACCGCTCCAGATTCCGAAACGCGATATGCCGGGCGGCCATAAAAAAAATACGTCAGCGGTTCTTCAAAAACTGGACACTCGCTTGGCGTAATTCTGCCGTCACGAATTATATCTTGAGCAGTGACGCCCTTGGTAACATGGGTAAGTGGTAAAAGCGGCCAGTCTGGATCTGGCATCTGATCGACCCACGTTCGAAACTCGGGGCGATTGGGAGGGAGTTTTTTCACCATTTGAATTTCCCCGAAATGCTTGATCGGATATTGCCCTGGTTCGAATGGGCGCGACCTAATGTGTTTCGAATATTTAACATAGTATAGAATTAATGTATCGAAAGTCGCATCCTCCGCACCCATCCTATCCGGATTAACCCCCGAGTGCGCGCCGCGATTAGCCGGATGTAGGAGATGTAAAATGGTGCTGATGGCCCGATCAAGTCGGGCCATGACGACTAGGGGGAAGGAAGGGGCAAGGCAGAAAGCGGGGATAGGCCAGCACTGGAAATTGTCGATGTGTGGCTCGGAGAGCAGAGGGTAAGTATTTTTTGGCAGAAGCGACCTCAGCCCGGCCAGCACGGACTCCGTTTTTCGAGGATAAATCCCGTCTCCTCCACCCGCCGTGCCGGCAACAACAATGCAGGCGTCTGGTTCGCCAGCCGCCGACAACTATCCGACAACTTCCGACAACATTTCCAGCCCGGCAACCGCGCCTTTTGCGGGATAACCGTCCGCCGCGACGTCAAATTCCCGCCGTGGACAACCGCCCTCGCATCCCGTAAAACGCCCCGGCAAAAGCGTCTCCGGTCGAGGCGAAGCGGCCGTCAGGGAGTTCGTTAAATGATCCTTACAATGATGAAATCGAAGATCCACCGCGCGGCGGTGACGCAATGTGATCTCCATTATGAGGGGTCGATTTCCATTGACCGGGATTTTCTGGAGGCGACCGGCATTTTGCCGAATGAACAGGTCGATGTGTTGAACATCAACAGCGGCGCGCGCTTCACAACCTATGCCATCGAGGCGCCTTCGGGTTCGCGCATGATCGGCATCAACGGTGCGGCGGCGCGTCTCGCGCAGCTCGGCGATCTCGTCATCATCGTCGCCTATGCGCAAATGGAAGAGGCGGCGGCTCGTCGCCACCGCCCCGCCGTGCTTCAGATGGTCGAAGGCAACCGCGTCGCGGAGCCCGTCTGACTTCCTATTCGATCCCGATGGTCAGAGAGACATTCGACGAGAGCTGCTGCGTGCCGGCGGCGACCGGCACCGGCGCGCTGTCGCGCATCGCCATCACGGCTTTCGCATACATGGGTTGCGGGTAGTTGCCGCCGCTTTCCGAGATCGTGAGGATCGAGCCGAGCGCGACGCCGCTGGCGCGCGCGTAGAGTTTCGCCTTGCGCAGCGCGTCCGCGACAGCGGCTTCGCGCGCCTTGTCGAGCAGCGGTTCGGGGTTCTCGATCTCAAAGCGGATGCTGTCGACGCGGTTCGATCCGACCTGCACCAGCTTGTCGAGCGTCGCGCCCAGCGTGTCGAGCTTGCGCACCGTCACCGTCACCTGATTGGCGACCTGATAGCCGCGAACGGTGGCCGGGTCCTGCGTTCCGTCGGGCCGCACGGGCGGTTGCGTGTAGACGGGGTTCACCGAGAATTGCGAAGTGCGAATGTCGTCCTTGTCGATCTTCATCGCTTCGAGGCTCGTGAAGATCGCATTCATCGCCTTGGTGTTGGCGGCGAGCGCATCGGCGGCGGTTTTGCCTTCGGTGACGACGCCTGAATCGAGATAGGCGATGTCCGGCCGGGCGCTGACTTCGCCGGTGCCGCTGATCGTCATGCTGCGTTTGGCGGCGTCTTCGGCGGCCTGGGCCGTGCCGGTGAAGGCGGGCGAGGCGAGGGCGCCAAAGCTGAGCCCGAGGGCGAGCGCCGAGACGGCGAGGCTGCGTTTCATCGTGTTAGGGGTGATGTTTCTGGACATGTCCCGTGCTCCTGTTGTCGTACCCTTGGGCTGAACTTCGCGGGCGATTGGGACCAAATTGCGGCCATGACGCGAAGTTCGCAATCCTTCATTCAGCACCGGCAATTAATCTGCTATACGGCTGAAGCGAAGTCGGGGGCCTGTAGCTCAGTTGGTTAGAGCGGACCGCTCATAACGGTTTGGTCGCAGGTTCGAGTCCTGCCGGGCCCACCACTTCACGGTTCGTTCGGGAGGCGGCGGCTTCCCGGCGGCATGGGACGGCGGAGCCCCCAAGCCTCCGTCGAAGTCGATGGTGGAGTTGCATCGGAATGGAGTCTGAGCCGGGCGTTGCGTTGCTGGATGCATCCGACATTGTTTCAGAAACCTCGTTTGATACCAGGGATCTTCCGCCTTCCGAGAGGATCGCGTTCTGGCAGAACCTGTGCGATCTGATTGCCGATTTCATTCCGGCTCCCGATGCCGATCCCGAAACCTTCTTCGCGACGATCCATGTTTCGCGGTTGAATGAACTTGTGCTTTCGAGCGCGACCGCGCCCGCGCACAGCTATCGCCGCGACGCCGAGCGGATCGAGAGAGACAAGCATGACAGCTACTTCGTGCAGACCTTTCTCAAGGGCCGCAGTTGGGGCAACTATGACGGCGTTGAGCTTGAATATATGCCGGGCGATCTCGGTCTCTTCGACGAGGCGAGGCCGGTCAGCGGGCAGAGCGAGGCTTGCGAGACGGTGACGATCACCCTGCCGCGCCGCATGATTTCGCCGCTGGTCAAGATGCCGGACGATATGCACGGACTGGTGCTTCGGGATGGCAGTCCTGAAAACATCATTCTGAAAAACTGGATGCTGTCGCTGAAGCATGGTGCGCCGGCGATGAAAAAGCGCGCGGCAAAGGGGCTTGTCGACGCGACCGCGATCCTCGTGGCCACCTGCTTTGGACCTTTGGGCGAAGCTCGCGCCGCGTCCGCGCCCGCGCCGAGCAGGCCGATCAGTTTGAAAATTTCACGCTACATCGACGAAAATCTGACGTCGCCGGATTTGACGGCCGACAAGATCGCACGCGATTGCGGTTTGTCGCGGACGCAGTTCTATCGTCTGTTCGAGCCGGTGGGCGGCGTGGCGGCTTACATCTGGACGCGGCGTCTCAATCGCGCTTTCATCGCGCTGCGCAATCCAGCTAACGCGCATATGAGCATTTTCGAGATTGCTCGCAGTCTCGGTTTTGCCAGCACGTCGCATTTCAGCAATGCGTTCAAACGCACCTTCTCGATAACGCCATCGCAGGCGCGGTCGATGAAAGTTGCGGGTCTCGACACACCGATCACGCGAGGCGCGGAAGCCGATCCGCGTCTGAAGCGCATATGGCAGACGCTTTACGAACTTTGACCGGCGATGCGGAAAAGAACGGCTGAATGTTTTCCTTGAAGCCCTCTCCACTTGATGGTCAATTTCCGCGGGCTATAAAAGGAAGAGCAACGCTTTCGCGAAGTCCGACACGGAGACTGGTAACTGGGTTCTATTGTCAGCCCTGATTACGCTTCAGGAGCGCGCACATACCGAGGGCGGGAACGCGGTCATCAACATAAAGAGCTTCTACAAGAAACAGGAAGTCTCTTACGACAAGGAGTTCGAGTGTCACGTGGGAACCTTCGTGTCCGGTGTCGCCCTGAAAGGCGACGTCGTAAAGCTCAAGCCTTGAGAAGGTTGCCGTTCCACCGCTCCGTTTTGGGCATGACGTCGATAGCGCGGACGAGCGACTTCAGCTAGCGTAGCGGCGTTCGGGGGAACGGGATCATGATCATCGGCGATATTGGGGAAGCGCTTGCGCCCATTTCGGCAGCCTATGTCGAATCATGGGCGGCGATCATGCTGGGTGCCGTTGACGGGGTCGCGCGGCGCTTCGGTGCTTGTGTCGATGAGAGCGTCATACCGGCTGGGCATCGGCGGCGGCTCGGTACTTACGGACGCATGGCTGTGTCTTGCGGTCTCAGCATCGCTGCTGCGGATAGTTCCGATCTGGTTTTCTGCTCGCGATATGGAGATGTCGATCTGGCGCATCGTCTGTTGACCGAACTCGTTGCGGGCGGCCTGTTGTCACCGGCGGCATTTTCAATGTCGGTCCACAATGCCGTGCCGGGCGTCATGGATCTGGTCCGCAAAAGCCGCGCCGGACATACCGCGATTGCCGCGGGCACGCAGAGCTTCTCCGCCGGTCTGGCGGAAGCATGGGGTAAGCTCGATGAAAATCGCGAGAGCAAAATAGCTCTTGTTTATGCCGATTGTGCATTGCCCGCCGTCTATCAGGAATTTTCCGATATGAAGCTGGGCGGGACGGCACTGGCGATGATGCTATCGACGAAGCCTTCCGCCACCACGATCGGTCAATTTTCTCTGGGGCGGGCGAACGGCGACATTCGGGACGCGCCAAATTCTGAAGTCCTGGCGGGCTTGCTGATCGGTGCATTAAATGGCGAGGCCGGAGCATCGCCCGTAAGCTGGCAATCGCGCGGGCTGCGATGGTCGTTTGAGGCCGGGTCGAATGCATCGGCTTGAATATGTCTGGCGGCTCTTCTGGACCGGCATTGCTTTTGCCGCCTTCGGGATAGGTGGGCTGTTGCTTTCGCTGACGGCGTTTCCGCTCATCAATCTTCTGGTCCGGGACCGCCGACGTCGCGCCGCCTTCGCGCAATGGCTGGTCCATAAATCCTTCCGACTCCATGTTCTGTATATGATGGCGTTCGGTGTCATTGGCGCCGAATTTGTCGGAACCGAGAAGCTCGCCAGAGATCGAGGGACGCTTATTGTCTCAAATCATCCTTCGCTTCTCGACGTGGTGCTGCTGATGTCGGCGATGAAGCGCGCTCAATGCATCGTCAAGGCCGAGATATGGGACAACCCGTTCATGCGCGGCGTCGTGACGGCGGCGAGCTATATCCGCAATGACGGCGATGCAGAAAAGCTTATGGAGGACTGCGCGGCGGAACTTCAGGCGGGGAACAATCTGATCATTTTTCCCGAAGGCTCCCGGACGGTGCCGGGCGTGCCGATCAAGCTTCAGAGAGGCGTCGCCAATATCGCCATTCGCGCGAAGGCGCCCATCCGTGTCATCACCATTGACTGCGTTCCCGCTTCGCTTATGAAAGGGCAGAAGTGGTATGAAATACCGGCTGTTAGGTCAAAGTTCACAATTACCGTTCACGGGCTCATTGAAATTGACAATTTTATAGGTGACTCTAGCCCGTCGATCGCCGCTCGCCGTCTCAATGTGTATTTGGGCGAGCTTCTCACGGGGGGAACAGGGGTTGAACCGACTTGAGGAACGTATTCGGCATCTCATCGTGGAGACGCTGAACCTGGAAGATATAAAGGCCGACGAAATCGATCCAGAAGAGGCTCTCTTCGGGGATGGGTTGGGGCTCGATTCGATCGACGCCCTGGAAATCGGCGTCGAAATCCAGAAGATATTCGGGGTCAAGATCGACACCCAGGACGAGAAGCTCGCCAGCTATTTTTTCAGCGTGCGGGCCTTGGCGCAGTTCGTTGCCCTCAATCAGGCGCAGCAGGAGCAAGCGTCATGAGCCGGGATGAGATTTACGAAAAGCTGAAAGAGTTTCTGGTTGAGCTGTTCGAGATTTCACCCGATGCGATTTCGCACGACGCGCAACTCGCCGACGATCTCGACCTCGACAGCATCGACGCCGTCGATCTCATTCTGAAGTTGCAAGAGTTCACCGGGCGAAAGGTTTCGGCAGAGCAGTTCCGCACCGTCCGTACCGTTGGCGATGTCATTGATCAGGTCCATGAGCTCCTCGGCCAAGCGGCTTGATCCCTGGGCGGCGATCCTGGCCGTCATCACGCTGCTTTTCCCGCCTCTCGCCGCGCTCGGAATGCGCTGGGTTGGACCGTGGCCGATCATTGGCGGGCTTGTCGCCGTGCTGTTGGCGCGTGTCGCAATTCCCGCCGCGGCGCCTGTTCCTGTCGAGATGACGCTCTGCCTTATCGCCGTCGCTGCCGGTGAGCTATTGGTCGGCTCCTTCGATCCCGAACTTGCGGCGCGGCTTTACCCTGTTTTCATGAATGCGACGATGCTTTTCGCCTTCGCCCTGACGCTCTGGAAGACGCCCAGCATGATCGAGCGTTTCGCCCGTATCGCTGAACCCGATCTCGACGCGCATGGCGTCGCCTATACGCGCAAGGTGACCTGGGCGTGGATCGCCTTCTTCATCGTCAATGGCGGCATCGCGCTCTGGACGGCATTGCATGGAACGTGGTTGCAGTGGGGTGTCTATAACGGTGGAATTTCTTATGTGCTGGCGGGTGGTTTGTTCGTCGTGGAATTTGCCATCCGCAGAATCGTGCGCGCCCGAAAGTCCGCGACATGAATCGCGAGCTCTGGAAATTCTTTGGCGATGCGCCGGGCACGCTGGCAATGGTACTGCGCGGCGATAAAATTTTGAGCAAGCGCGATATTTGCGCCGAAGCGTTGCGCATTCGAGCGCGATGCAGCGAAGCGAGCGAGCCGGTGTTCCTCTATTGCGAGGATGCCGGCAATTTTCTCGCTGGTCTTATCGGCGCGCTAGGTGGGGGATGCGACGTGTTGCTGCCGGGGCATGCGGCACCAGCTTATTTGCGTGAGATAGGCGCGGTAGGCACGAGGTTGCTGACCGATGTAAGGGGCCTCGACGCCGACGCTGTGATTATTGGCGCGGAGGTTCTTGCGCCAGGTGCGATCTCCGAGCCGATCTATCCAGACGACAAAGCGCGTATCGGCTTTTTTACGTCCGGGTCGACAGGCGAACCGAAGCCTTATGTAAAAAATCTGGCACAGCTCTTCTCTGAAATTGAAGTTCATCTGAAGCTTTGGGGGCTACCCAAGGGTCCGGTCATCGGCACGGTTTCGCATCAGCATATCTACGGGCTGCTGTTCCGGGTGTTCTGGCCGCTCATGGCGGGAAAGCCTGTCGTCGCGGAGCGGCAGGAGATGTGGGAATCGGTTGCTCACTTGATGAGCGCCGGCGGCATCGTGATTTCAAGTCCGGCGCATCTCAGCCGCATCCCGGATAATTTCTCGTTGCCGCACCGACCGGATTTCATTTTCTCATCGGGAGGGCCGCTGTCGCTCGACGCATCGCGCGATGCCTTTGGGAAGCTTGGGCGTTATCCGGTTGAAGTGCTCGGCAGCACGGAGACGGGCGGGGTCGCATGGCGCACGCAGGAGCAACCAGCGTCACTTTGGACGCCTCTGCCCGGCGTCGAAATCAAGCCGAACGAAGATGGCGTTCTTGCCATACGCTCTCCCTTTGCGGACATGCATGATTTCGTGACGATGGGTGATCAGGCAAAACTCGCGTCGGATGGCCGTTTCTCGTTACACGCGCGGATTGATCGGGTCGTCAAGATAGAAGGCAAGCGTGTATCTCTGCCGCGCGTTGAAGAGACGCTGCGCGAATTGGCGGATATAAACGATGCCTCGGTGATCGATTTGCCGGACAGAGGCGGTGCGCTTGGCGCTGTCGCCGTTCTTGCACCTGGTGGCGAAGCGATGCTCAAGGAGATTGGCCGTTTCCGTTATTCGCGTTATCTGCGCAAGGCGCTTTCGGAACGTCTTGAACCAATGGAGCGTCCGCGTCTCTGGAGATTTTTGACGCATATTCCCGAAAACGCTCAAGGCAAACGCACTGCCGCCGAGTTGCGTGCATTGTTTGCGCAAGAGAGACCCGAAATGCCGACCGTTATCCGGCGCGAAATCGGTGAGACAGAAGCGCATTTCGATCTGGAGCTCAATTCAGATCTGTGTTGGTTCGATGGGCATTTTCCTGGCCAGCCGATATTGCCGGGCGTCGCGCAGCTCCATATTGCGTCGTCGTTTGCCGAGGAAGCGTGGGGCGTGATTGCGACGGGCAGCGAGATGTCGCGCGTCAAATTTCGTCGTGTCATGCAACCTGGCGATCTTGTCACGCTGATGTTGATACGGAATGGCGCCAATGATCGGCTCGATTTTCGTTACCTTGAGGGTGGCGAGGTGATGGCCAGCGGCGCCATCAAAGGTGTGGAACCATGACATTCCGCGCCTGCGCCATCATTCCAACCTATAAGCACGTCGCCGCGCTTGAAGGCATTGTCGCGTCTCTGCGCGATATTGGATTGCAGGTTTTCGTCGTCGATGACGGCAATGAAGCGTGTGCCGCGCGCGCCATCGCCGAGATTTGCGCGCGATATGAGGGTGTCGAGCTCGAGCGACGTGACGTCAATGGCGGCAAAGGTGCGGCGGTTCTTACCGGACTGGAAATAGCATCGCGGCAAGGATTCACTCACGCCTTGCAGGTCGACGCCGATGGCCAGCACGATATATCGCGAGTTGGTGAGTTGCTGGCCCTTGCATGCGCCAATCCAGATGCGCTCATCTCGGGGAGGCCGACCTTTGATGGCAGTGTGCCACGGGCGCGGCTCTTCGCTCGGTGGATCACCCATGTCTGGGTTTCGATCAATACGCTTTCCTTTCGTATCATCGACAGCATGTGCGGGTTTCGCGTTTATCCCGTCGATCGGACTTTGTCTGTGACAAGCGGCGCCGCCATTGCCAGGAGAATGGGGTTCGACGTGGAAGTCGTTGTTCGATTGCGTTGGAACGGCGTGCGCGTGGTTTCTCTGCCCGTTCATGTTATCTACCCGACCGGCAATCATTCCAATTTCGCGCTCTGGGATAATGTTGAAATCTCTCGCATGCATGCGCGGTTGTTCTTCGGCATGTTGTGGCGCGCACCGAGGCTTCTCGTGGCGCGTGAACGCGGAGAAGACGACGCATCCCGGCACTGGGCAACGCTGGGTGAGCGCGGTAGTGCCGCCGGACTTTGGCTCCTCGCGACCGTCTATCGTCTGTTTGGTCGGCATGTCTGTCTGGCCATTATGCTGCCTGTTGTCCTGTTTTTCTTTTTGACCGGACGTGAGCAGCGGTCTGCCTCGATGGACTATCTGACACGAATGTGGGGGGCGGGCGTATTCACACGCAAACCCGGCTGGTGGCGGTCCTTTCGGCATTTCATGTCGTTCGGCGCTGCGGCTCTCGATAAATTCGCCGCGTGGACGGGCAATATTCCCATCGAAGATATTGACGGCGCTTATCAAGGCGAATTCGAAGCTGTGCGCAACAATGGCAAGGGCGCGTTTATTCTCACCGCGCATCTTGGCAACCCAGAGGTCATCAGGGCTATTGCCAGCTTGAAAAGGCGTACGCGCGTCAATGTCCTTGTTCATACCGCGCACGCGATGCGGTTCAATGCACTCATCAATCGTTATTCTGCCACGTCCACAGTCCGCATGATTCAAGTGACGGACGTCGGGCCCGATACGGCGATCGTTCTCCAGACGGCTATCGCGAATGGCGAATGGGTTGTGATCGTCGGCGATCGTATTCCCATCAACGGCAGCGCGCGCATCACGTGGGCGAAATTCTTCGACGACCTCGCGCCCTTCCCGCAAGGGCCGCATATTTTGGCAGGCATTCTGAAATGCCCTGTCTATCTTCTGTTCTGCGTGCGGCAGGGCAGGCGGCATAGGGTTTTCTTCGAATTCTTCGCCGAATGTATCGATTTGCCGCGCAAGAACAGGGAGCAAGCCATACAAGTCTCCGTCGAACGCTATGCCGAGCGGCTGGAAGCCTACGCCCGTCTTGCCCCCCTTCAATG
>DASYEM010000053.1:0-57707 GCA_036499025.1 Parvibaculum sp.
CTTCATGGCGCGCCTAATGAAGAGAGGCTTCGCCCTTGTTCGCCTGGCGATCGAAGAAGACGCTGACCTGCAGTTTGATGTCGTCGGACACGGCTTCGGCCACGCGCTTCTGGGCGTCCTGCTCGGCGCTGAGATTGGCGAATTCGGATTCGACGCGGTTATAGGAAGATCGCGCCCGCGCCGTCGATTTGAAAACGACCTTGCCGGTCGCGGTCGAAACCAGAGTGAAAGGCACGACGAGAACGAAGTTCGCGCGCGTCACGGCGGCGTCCTGCTGGACCGCCAGATCCTGCGAATAGGAAGTGGGGCGCAATGTCAGCTTGTAGAGCGGGCTCACCGGCACATTGCCGTCCGCACTCAAGCCATCGAGCAGATTGTATTTGAGCGAACGACCGATCGCGCTTTCGGGCGAGATCACATCGACGTCGGCGAGGCGGTTCACGGTGCTGCTGCCGGCCGCGCCATTGTCGCCGTAAAGCGGGCGGAAGCCGCAACCGCCAAGTGGCAGCAGCGTGCCGGCGAGGAAGAGCAGGGCGATCAGGCGAAGAGGACCACGCACCCGCTCAGACCACGATATTGATGATCTTGCCGGGAACCACGATGACCTTGCGGACGGCTTTCCCATCGATCGCCTTCTCCACTTTTTCGAGCGCGAGAGCCGCAGCCTCGATTGTCTTGTTGTCCGCATCGCGCGCGATAACCAGTTCGTCGCGGCGCTTGCCGTTCACCTGAACCGCCATCGTGACCGTATCTTCTACAAGAAGCGAGGCATCGGCAACTGGCCATGCCGTATCGACGACAAGCGTCTTGTGGCCGAGCTCTTTCCAGCACTCCTCGGCGAGGTGCGGCATCATCGGGGCGGCGGCCAGCACCATGAATTCGATGGCTTCGCGCCGCGCCCAACGGGCGGCATCGACATCGGTGCCCGGTGTAAAGGCGGAGATCGCATTGGTGAGTTCGTAGATGCGGGCAACCGCGCGGTTGAAGCGCAGATTTTCGAGATCGTCGGTTATGGCGGCGAGAGACCGATGGGTGTTGCGGTGGAGCGCCATCGCGGCATCGTCGAAGCACGCGGGCTTTGGCGCGCCCATCGCCGCAAGGCCTTCGGGCTCGCCCGTGACCAGACGCCAGAAGCGTTGGGTGAACCGCCACGCACCTTCGGCGCCCGCCTCCGACCATTGCACGTCACGCTCGGGCGGCGAGTCCGACAGGATGAACCAGCGCGCCGTGTCGGCGCCGTATTCGTCGATGATCGAAGTCGGGTCGATCACATTGCGCTTCGATTTCGACATCGACTCGATCGGGCCCACGGTGACGCGTTCGCCGGTCTTGACGTGAACCGGTTCGCCATTGGTGAACTTCACCTCTTCGGGGAAGAGCCAGCGGCCGTCTTCGCCCTTATAGCTTTCATGCGTGACCATGCCTTGCGTGAAAAGCCCGGCGAAAGGCTCGTCGAGACCCAGATGTCCGGTCTGATGCATGGCGCGGCTGAAGTAGCGCGAGTAGAGAAGATGCAAGATCGCGTGTTCGACGCCGCCGATATATTGATCGACCGGCAACCAGTAATCGACGGCCGCGCGTTCGGTGGGCTTTGCCGATTTCGGCGAACAGAAGCGGGCGAAATACCACGAGCTGTCCACGAAAGTGTCGAAAGTGTCGGTTTCGCGTAAGGCCGGTTCATTGCATTTCGGGCAAGCCACATGTTTCCACGTCGGATGGCGGTCGAGCGGATTGCCGGGCTGATCGAAGGTCACGTCGTCGGGCAGGCGCACCGGCAATTGGTCGTGGGGCACGGGCACGATGCCGCACTCGGGGCAATGGATCACGGGGATCGGACAACCCCAATAGCGCTGGCGTGAAATGCCCCAATCGCGCAGACGGAAATTGACCGTGCCTTCGCCGAGCTTCAACGCTTCGAGCTTTTCGATAGCGGCGCGTTTTGCCGCCGTCACGTCGAGCCCGTCGAGGAAACCTGAATTCACCGCGATGCCGTCGCCGGTGAAGGCTTCAGCGCTTGCCGCGACTTCCTTCAGGAAGGCATCGCGGTCGGCGCTCGCCAGATCTTTCGGCGCGACCACAGGAATGACGGGAAGCCCATATTTGCGCGCGAAATCGATGTCGCGCTGATCGTGCGCCGGGCAGCCGAAGATCGCGCCGGTGCCGTAATCCATCAACACGAAATTCGCCACATAGACGGGCAGCGTATGGCCTTCGATGAAAGGATGCAGCGCTTTCAGGCCGGTATCGACGCCCTTCTTTTCGACTTTCTCGAGCGCGGCTTCCGTGGTGCCGGTAAGGGCCGCTTCCTTCAGGAAGGCGGCGATGGCCGGATTGCTTTCGGCGAGCTTCACCGCCAGCGGATGGCCGGGCGAAATCGCGCAAAAAGACGCGCCGAAAAGCGTGTCGGGGCGGGTCGTGAAAACTTCGAGCTTTGCGCCGCTGTCGGCGCCGACCAGCGGGAAGAAGACGCGGGCGCCTTCGGAGCGGCCGATCCAGTTCTTCTGCATCAGCCGGACTTTTTCCGGCCAGCGGTCGAGCGTATCGAGGCCGGCCAGAAGCGCATCGGCCATTTCGGTGATCTTGAGGAACCACTGCGTCAGTTCGCGGCGTTCGACCAGAGCGCCGGAGCGCCAGCCGCGGCCATCGATCACCTGCTCATTGGCCAGAACTGTATTGTCGACCGGATCCCAGTTTACATAGCTCTTCTTGCGGGTGACGAAGCCTTTCGCAAGAAAATCGAGAAACAATTCTTGTTCGTGCCAGTAATACTCAGGATCGCAGGTGGCGAATTCTCGCTCCCAGTCGATGGCGAGCCCCATGCCCTTGAGCTGGGTGCGCATGGTGGCGATGTTCTCGTAAGTCCATTTCGCCGGATGGGTCTGGCGCTCGATGGCGGCGTTTTCAGCCGGCATGCCGAAGGCGTCCCAGCCCATCGGGTGCAGCACGTTATGGCCGCGGGCGCGCTTGTAGCGGGCGATGACGTCGCCGATCGTGTAGTTGCGGACATGCCCCATATGGATCTTCCCCGACGGATAGGGGAACATCTCAAGGACGTAGTATTTGGGTTTGCCTTCGGCTTCCGCGCCTTCGCGGGTGCGGAAAGTGGCGTGCTCGTCCCAGGCCTTCTGCCATTTGGGTTCGCTGGCGCGGGCGTTATAGCGTGTCGACATGTTCTACTCGAAAGGCCCGGTGACCGGCGCTCCGTGTGAAACGGCGCGCCGGATCACGGCCTAGTCTTTCTTGGTATCGCCGGCTTCGTCGCTGTTGATGCGCAGCTGACGGGCGCGGACGAGGATCGCATTTTCGATCTTGGGGCCGGTCGAGACATCGGTCGGGGCGTCCACCCATCCCGCTTTTGCATCCGACTTCTGGCGGAAAACAGCCACTTTCACGCCATCGGCGCGAAGGCGCTTGTCCATGATGTAGACCGTGACCTTGAAGCGCTCGCCGGGAGTCTTCGGGTCCTGATACCAGTCGGTGATGATGACGCCGCCGAAGGGATCGGCCGAGGCGAGCGGCATAAAGGAAATGGTGTCGAGCGAGGCGCGCCAGAGGAAGCTGTTGATGCCGATGCCGCCGCCGCCCTGATTGCTGCTGTCGCTGCCGCCGCCGAAAAGCGTGATGCCATCTTCACCGAAGATCGTCTTGCGCTCGCCGGTAGGGTTCGGGTTGGTCGGACCGGTGCCTTCCTGGCTTGGGTAGTTGCTATCGCCGCCTTTGAAAAGGCTGCAACCGCCCAGGGCCACAAACCCGGCCAGCAGGCAAACGCTCAACACAAGCTTCATTCCGCTGCGCATTCCACGCGCGGTTTCGATCCTGCGCGCCGTGCGCGCGGTCATCTCGTTCGTCATCGCTTTACGGCAAGCCTCTCGCGTTACGCCCCGATTTCCCCTGCTGCGGCCGGGATTGCATCCCTGCCGGCACCTGACCTCAATCGTCCCAAGTCAGGCTTTATCCCCATAGCGCCGCCGGTCATTCCGGTTTCGAACCGGCTCCATGCCCAGTTCGAAACTGTCGCCTGCTGGTTCTTGCGCACCTCAATGGCGGGAGCAAGTGAATTCCAGTTGCGCAAACCGAAAAAAGCCACGGCAACAGGCTTATAGCCGGTACAGGGCAGGGCCTGCAACGGCAGGCGATGAAGCGTTGAAGCAGGGCTAAAAAGCCGGTGTGATTTAAACAGCACAGAGATCGATCCGGGACATCCGGTTTCACGATAGACGAGGGCGGAAGAGCCTCGCGCACCATGCGCAATGTTCGCACAAGGCTTCTGCCGCAGGCGGTAACGTCTTGCCGCCTATCGTTTTATGACTTGTGCCCTTTGCGCAACATGTGCCGACTTTCAAGCTTGCGGCCCCCTGCCTTCCCTTGACGCGGTAGCCTTATCACCGGATTAATCGTCCCACGCGCTCGGGGGGCAATTCTCCAGTCGGCCCGGCGATGAACGCGACCACGGATAGATGCGCTTTCCGGCGGTTCGTAAAATTGAACAGCTAACGCTGACCACTGCGAGGAACATATGAAAAAGACACTCCTTGGCACGACCGCACTTGTCGCCGTCGGCCTTCTTGCCGGCCCGGCGCTCGCGAGCGACCCGCTGAAGGTTACGGTCGGCGGCAATGTCGTCACCGGCTTCTACGCCATCGACGCCGACGACGCCGGCCCGGTGTCCTTCCAGGACACGAAGGTTGCCCTCGTCGCTCGTAACATCGACATCAAAGCCGAAGGCACGCTGGACAACGGCCTCGTCGCCGGTGTGGATGCGAAGCTGATGCTCGGCTCGGACTGGAACACGACCGACAATGGCGACGCGACGTTCCGTCAGCTCTTCGCCTACCTCGAAGGCGGCTTCGGTCGTTTCGAAATCGGTGGCACCGATGGCGCCGCCTACAAGATGCACTACACCTCGCCCTGGTTCGTTCCGGGCAACGGCGTCGACTCGCCCAACATCCTGAACAATGCGGTCCTCGGTGGCACCCCTGGTGCGACCGGCTTGAATCTGCGCCAGTCGACGTTCTCGCTGCTCGCGACCGACGCGAACAAGGTCAGCTACTTCACGCCGCGCCTCGCCGGCTTCCAGCTCGGCCTGTCGTTCAGCCCCGAAGTCAGCCAGCATAATCCCTACGCGAATGGTCTGGTGGTGCTGCCGGATGTCAATAACGTCACGAACGTCTTTGAAGCAGCTCTGAACTACGCCGGCACCTTCGGTGGCGTTGACCTCGGCCTCGACGGCTTCTACACGACGGGCGACTCGTCCGATGCCGGGATTGATCCCGAAGAATACGGCTTCGGCGCCAATATCGGCTATGCGGGCTTCACGCTCGGCGGCGCTTACTACAAGTCGAAGGACGTCTTTGGTTCGTTCGCCTCTGGCGCAACCGCTGGTCCGATCGGTTCCAGCACCGCTGACGTTGACCAGAAGGTCTGGACGGCTGGTCTGAAGTATGCGACGGGCCCGTGGACGGTCGGCGTTGCTTACCTCAGCTCTGATATCGATGCGCCGCTGGGCTTCAGCCCGAGCAGCGACAGCTGGCAGATCGGTGGCGGTTACAACCTCGGTTCCGGCGTCGATATCGGTCTCGACCTGCAGAAGTCGAAGGTTGATACGGGCGCTGGCGATTACGACTCGCAGTCGGCCGGTATCGTTCTCGCGATCGCTTTCTAATCGATCGCACTTCAAACTATCGAGAGAGCGGGCTTTGGCCCGCTCTCTTTTTTTGTGCCTATGTCAGGTCTGGTTTGTTAAAACGCCTCTGAATCGGACGCAAAAGGTTATCCATGGGCGCACTGATCTGGCTCGCTTCCTATCCCAAATCCGGCAATACCTGGATGCGGACTTTTCTGCATAATCTTTTCGCGAATGGGAGCCGTCCGGTTGATCTCGATCGCCTTGACGATTTTTGCCTCGGCGTCTCGCATGCGCCGTGGTACCTGAAATATACTTCCGCACCTCCGATGGAGATGAGCGCCGAAGAAATCGCTCGCTATCGCATGCAAGTGCAGCGCGATTTCACCGAGACATTTCCAGACTCCGTTTTTGTGAAGACGCATCATTTTCTCGGCGAGCGCGACGGCGTCCCGCTCCACAATATGGATGTGACGGCGGGCGCGATTTACATCGTGCGCAATCCACTTGATGTCGTTTTATCGATGATGCCGCATTTCGGAATCTCGCTTGATCGGGCCATCACTGTTCTCGCGGACGAAAAGGCGGGTACCCAGGCATCCGGCGGACATGTGCCTGACCACTATGCCTCCTGGTCGACCAATGTCAGAAGCTGGACTCAAACGCCGAGCCCGCAGCTTCTCGTCATTCGGTATGAAGACATGCTCGCGAAGCCCCGCGCCAGCTTCAAGCAGGTGACGGATTTTCTGGGACTCAAACCTTCGCCCGAACGCCTTGAGCGCGCCATCCGCTTTTCATCTTTCAAGGTTCTGAAAGCGCAGGAGCAGAAGAACGGCTTCAAAGAACGGCCCGAGATCGCCAAGGCCTTCTTCCGCGAGGGCAAGGCAGAACAATGGCGCACGAAGCTGACGCCTGAACAGGTGCGGCGCATCATCGCCGATCACGGCGAGCAGATGGAGCGTTTCGGGTATATTCCGAAAGACTACCTCTGAGGCTCGCGAGCGAAGAAACCGATGCTTGCAATGCCGGTCGCGTTGCTGCCTGTCAGTCGGCGGTGTTTTTCCTCATCGGTCACGCCTCCAAGTGCATAGGCTCCAAGGCCGAGTGACGCCGCGAGATGGGCAAGGCGGGCAAAACGTGTCACCCCCAGCGTCGTGGCGCTCGCATGGCTTTTTGTGGCAAAGACCGGCGAGATCAGGACGGCATCGACGCCTGCACGGGCGGCTGCGATGACGGCGCGTTCGCAATGAGCCGCCGCCGTGACGATAAATCCCGGCTTCGGACGGCGCCGCGCCGCAAAGCATTGGTCTGTATAAGGACTATTCAACATGTGCTCGGGGAGGTGTAAGCCGTCGGCGGACACTGCAAGCGAACTCTGGCCCGCGAGAATGAGGAGGCATCCCCGGGCGTGCGCGGCGCGGGTAAGAGCGACGACGTCCGCGCGCGTCACGGTTGTTCCATAGGGGCGCCAGATGAGGCCCGCCCCCGGCGACGCTCCGGCAAGACTTTCATATGGATCCGGGGCGCGGACGGGATCGGTCAGCGCCAGAAGCGGCGGCAAAGGCTGTCGGGCATGCGACTTGTCACTCCTTGCGCCTGCCACTAGCTTCACTCCGTAACTGATTTATCCGGTCCCCGTCTCTCGAGTTGCAGCATAGTTATGTCCGTGCCCGATACCAAGAATGAGAGCGACGCAGCGACACGCCTCGACTATATCCGGGCGCGCATCGCCGCTGCTGCGTTACAGGCGGGACGCGAGGGCGGGGTCGAGCTCGTCGCCGTCTCGAAGACGTTCGCAACCGCCGATATCGCGCCCTTGATTGCCGCCGGGCAACGTATTTTCGGCGAGAACCGCGTTCAGGAAGCAGCGCAGAAATGGCCGTCGCTCAAGGCCCAGACGGCAGGCATCGAGCTGCATCTGATCGGCCCGCTGCAAACCAACAAGCTCAAGCAAGCCTTGCCGCTTTTCGATGTCCTTCATACGCTCGACCGGCCCCGTCTGGCATTGGCGCTTGCCAAGGAACGCGATAGTGGCGCGCACATGCCGCGTCTCTTCATTCAGGTGAATACGGGCGAGGAGCCGCAAAAGGCCGGCGTTCTTCCTGGCGACGCAGATGGTTTCATCGCGCAATGCCGGGGAGAGCTTTCGCTCAAGATTGACGGGCTTATGTGCATACCGCCAGCCGACAAGGACCCGTCGCCGCATTTTCTGCTGCTCGCCGAGATCGCGCGACGCAATGGCCTTGCCAAACTTTCCATGGGCATGAGCGCCGATTTCGAGACGGCGATCGGCTGCGGCGCAACTCACGTCCGTGTCGGCAGCGCGCTGTTCGGATCTAGGATTTGAAGCGGATCATCATGCGCGTCGTCGGCGTCACGGTTTTGAGGACGGCGCGCATATCTTCGAGGCGCAGAGCGACGCAGCCTTCGGTCGGCTGAAGACCGCCGTCCCGGTCTTTCGCCAGATGGAAGAAGATCGCGCTGCCGGCGCCCGCCATAACCGGCGCGTCGTTATAGCCGAGCATGATCGCGATATCGTAGAGATGATCGTCGCGCCACAGCGTTTCGGTGCTGGCGGCATAAGGTCGTTTGACGAAACGATTATAGGCGGGATCATCCGGCGCATCGCACCAGCCGTCATCTGAAGCGCTTGGAATTTCCGCGAGCAAACTTTGAGGTGGTGAAAGCCGGTCGGGGCGGTAGCGCAATTCGCGGAGAGGGAAAGTACCGACGGGCGTTCCGCCGTCGCCCTCGCGCTTTGCCGCGACGATACCGGAGCGCCCCAATACGCAGGTAAATTCATGGCCGTTGAAATGCAGACGACCAAGCATCGCGCCTGGTGCAGCGGTGACGAGAATGTCCGGCGTATTACTCATGGGATGAGTCTAGAGCGCATGCGGTTGGCGGCAAGCGCGATCAGAAGCCGCCTGTGTCGCCACCGGCAAACGCGGCCACCGGCAGGTTCGGGTTCGCGGCCTTCAATGCGTCAAGCTGATCGAGATTTGTCTGCATCGCGCCAAGGAGGTCGGGCGCCGCGCCGGTTGCCGGAGGCTGGGCGACAACGGCGCGCGCCGTCTGCGCGGCGGTCTGAGCTTCCGCGACTTTCTTTGCCATCTCGGGGTTTGCAGCCTTGGCCGCTTTCGGGTCGGAGAAGGAGCCGATCAGCGCGTTAAAAGCGTCGGGGCTCAATTGCGGCAGAGGACGCGGCGGCGCTTTGGAAGCCATCCTGGCCGGAGCGGCGGCTGGCGACTGAATTTGCGATTGTATCTGTGCCGGGACGTGCGGCGGGAGCTGCGTCGCGGCCTGTATCGCCGCGGGTGTAATCGAGCCGGTTATCTCGGCTGCCGCGGGTTTGGTGGCCTCTGCGACGACCGATGTTTCCGGTTTGTCGTTACCGAAAAGGCTCGCCATGACGTGTTCGCCGACATCCTTGCCCGAAACGGCGCCGATGGCTGCGTCTGCGACCGAAAGCACGAGGCCGATGGGACCTCCGTAAAGAGCCCCGCCGGCCACTTTGGCTTGCGGGCTGATCGTATCGCCGGTCAGGGCGCGATAGGCTTCGGCAACGACCGGGATGTGCTGAAGCGGGTTCAACGTGTCCAGCACGTCATTGAAGCTTAACTCGCCGCCCTTGGGGGCCGTGCCCTGCAGACGCGCCGTTCGCAACGCATCGAAGGCGTCGGAAGCCATGTTGTGCTTGCCGGAGACGGCAGGATGGGCGCTGAGGGCGAAGTCGGTCATACAAGCTTAAGAGCAAGGGCCGGGCCAGATCGGAACTCGCGGAAAACCGAGGCTTATCGCGCTTTGCGTGAGCAGCATCTCGGGCAGAAATTGCCGGGACGGCAAGGGGGACCCGGCAGAGCCGTCGAGCAGCCGCATACTTGGGCTGGGCGTCCGCCTATGGCAAACTCCCGCAAATTCGACGAAGGACAAACGTAGCCCATGGCCAAACGACCGCCCCAGACGGGCTTTTCCCGGAGCGGCTTTGCTTCCCCGAAACCGCCGACCGTCTCGCTGCCGGGCAGCGCGGCGGCGACCGTCCAGATGCCCAGGGCAGCGGCTCGCGGGCCGAGCGACGCGGAGGTCATGAAGGCGCTTCAGATTGCGGCAGGACATCTGGAGGCCCGCCGTTACAGGCAAGCTGCCGAGCTTGGTCAAAAAGTTCTGGAGGTTCGCAAGAACCAGCCCGACGCGCTGCATCTCCTTGGGCTCGTCGCCTATCAAACCGGCAAAGGCGCGGACGGTGAACGTCTGATCCGCATGGCGCTGAGCGCCGCGAAAATCCCCTCCGCCAACTTGTTGGTCAACCTTGGCAACGCGCAACGCGAGCAGGGAAAACTGGCGGAAGCGCTCGACGCTTATGCGCAGGCGCTGGCTCTCGATCCGAATTACGCCCCGGCTTTTTTTGAGCGTGGGATTTTGCGGACTTACGAACGCGATGAGCGCGCGGCCCTCGCCGATTTCGACAGGGCGATCGAGATCGATCCCGGCAATCTGGCCGCCTATGGGCGAGCGACCGAAGCTCTGAATGTTCTCGGCCTCTTCCGCGAATCCCTGCTCTATTTCCAGAAGCTCCTCGACCGCGAAGCGCATATCCCAGCCATGATGTGGGCGATCAAGGGGAATATTCACGAACGCCTGTCCGAACTGGATGAGGCCATCGAGTTTTCCGAGAAGGCGCTCGCGCTCGAGCCTCTTCACCCTGAAGCGACGCGCGTCTGGGCGCGGGCTTTCAGGCGTCGCAAGGGGAGCGACGCTGAAACGTTGAGGGTGGCGCTGGCGCGGCTCCAGGCTCTCGATATGAACGGTCTGACGATCAGCCAACAACGCAGCATACATGATGAGCGTGCGCAGATTTTCGACAAGCTGGAAGATTACGATGCGGCCTATGCGGCATTCTCGGCCATGAACGACGCGGCGGAAAGCGAGAGAGCGGTTTCCGCCGCCGTCGATAAACATGATTATCTTCATCAGGTCGAAGCCCTGATTGAAGCGACCGCGCCAGCAGATGTTCAAAGCTGGCGTTCATTGCCGGCATTGACTGTCGAACCCGGACATAAGGCGGCTCCGGCTTTTCTGGTGGGCTTTCCACGGTCCGGCACGACGCTTCTCGATCAGATCATCGACGCGCACCCCGATTTTCAGGTTATCGAAGAGCAACCTCTCTTGCGGGCCGTGCGCGACGCGGCCGCAACGCTCCAGACCAACGGCTATCCGGCTTCACTTGAAAGCATAGACGAAGTTGCGCGAGACGATTTGCGCCGGGCCTATTGGAAGGCTGCCGTCGAAGAAGGGGCCGATCTTTCGGGCAGGATCGTCGTCGACAAGATGCCGCTCAACATCATTCATGCGGGTTTGATCTCACGCGTTTTTCCCGACGCGAAGATTATTCTCGCATTGCGCCATCCCGCTGACTGTGTGCTCTCCTGCTTCATGCAGAACTTTCAACTCAATGGTTCGATGGTGAATTTCCACACCATGCCGGACGCAGCGCATCTTTACGATCGCGTGATGACGCTTTGGCAGCAGAACAAGATGTCGCTGCCGCTCAACGTGCATGAGGTGCGTTATGAGCATCTCGTCGATGATTTGCGTGGTGCAGTCGAGCCGCTGCTGCACTTTCTCGGCGCTGAGTGGCACGAGGCGCAAAGCGATCCAGCGGCGCATGCCTTGACGCGCGGTACGATCCGCACACCATCCTACCAGCAAGTGACGCAGCCGATTTACGCGAGTTCGACCGATCGCTGGCGGCGGTATGAGACGTATATGGCGCCGGTTCTGCCGGTTCTGGAAAAACACATTCGATATTTCGGCTATGCGCTTTAAGGCGCGGTTCAGGACAAGATGACGGCGAAGAAAATTCTGATTGTCGATGACGACGAAGCCTTGCGCGGGTCGCTGATCGAGCAACTCGAGCTCCATGAAGAGTTCGAATGTGTTGCGATGCCGACAGCCGCTTCCGGGCTCGAGCAGGCGCGGGCCGGCCATGTCGATCTGATCCTGCTCGATGTCGGGCTTCCCGACATGGACGGGCGCGAGGCTTGCCGGTTGCTCCGCAAGGACGGCATCAAGGTTCCGATCATCATGCTGACCGGCGCGGATGCGGATTCCGATACGATCCTCGGACTCGACGCCGGGGCCAATGATTACGTGACCAAGCCATTCCGCTTTGGCGTGCTGCTGGCGCGTATCCGCGCGCAGCTCCGCAGCCATGAACAAAGCGAAGATGCGGTTTTCGCCATAGGGCCCTACTCATTCCGCCCCAGCGCCAAAATCCTCGTCGATGCGCAGGAAAAGAAAGTGCGGCTGACGGAAAAGGAAACCAACATCCTGAAGTTTCTCTTTCGCGCCGGTCCGAAGGTCGTCGGCCGCGACGTATTGCTGACCGAAGTCTGGGGCTACAATTCGGGTGTGACGACGCATACGCTCGAGACGCATATCTACCGTTTGCGACAGAAGATCGAACAGGATCCGTCGAATGCGGAAATACTTGTGACCGAAGCCGGAGGATACCGGCTGGTTCCGTGAGTGACGTCTGGGAGGACAGGATGGCGGATACAGAGAGCAGCATATTGGCGCTGGCCGAGCGCTTCGTCGGCGCGATCGAGAGCGGCGATATCGAAGCGGTGAAGGGATGCTATGCGGATGACGCGCGCATCTGGCACAATTTCGACAATGTCGACCAGACGGTTCCCGAAAATCTGCGCGTGCTGACCTGGATCACCGGTGTGCTTTCGGATCGCAAATATAACATTCTGCGCCGCGTCGCCATTCCGGGCGGCTTTCTTCAGCAGCATGTGTTGTCGGGCAAATTGAAAAGCGGCGCGCCCTTTTCCATGCCTGCCTGTCTGGTGGTGCTGGTGAAGGACGGACGCATTTCGCGGCTCGAGGAATATCTCGATCCCGCGCAAGCGGCCGCGCTTCAAAGCTGAGAGCTAGTTATCGCCTTCAACATCGGCAGTGAGCTTGTAAGTCCCGGCAAATTCCGGCGGCATGCGTGTCGCCTTGCCCGTCTCGATGCTGATGCAGACGAAATCGCTCAAGCCCCGCAGCAATGTCACGCCGGTCTTTGGATTGACCATCTGGAAGCGGCGGCGCAGCCGGAGGCGACCGTCATTGCCGGTGATCCAGGTTGCACAAAACACCCGGTCGCCTTCATGCGAAGCCGCAAAATATTCAAGCTCGTGACGGCGTACGACCATGCCGCGATTGAGGCGCGCATAGACCGCGAAATCGAGACCGAGAGCCTTGGAGTGCTCCCAGGCGGTCTTTGCCATCCAGGTCAAGTAGACGACATTGTTCGTGTGCTGAAAGTCGTCGATATGCTGCGCCTCGACCGCGACTTCATGGATGAAGGGCGCGGGGTAATCCCAGGCGATATCGGGCATCGGCATACTCCCTTTTCAGCGGACTTTCTTAGCCTCTGTATGCGTGCCCGGCAATGGCGCGGGACGCCCGCCTTGGCTATGCTTTGTCCATGAGCCTCAAGACCGTCATCTCGCTGCTGCAGCGCCACGACCTCTTCAAGGGGTTGGCGCCGGCGCGTCTCGAGGTGCTGGCCTTCACGGCGGAGCGGTCGGCTTTCGAGGCGGGCGATACGTTGTTCGAAGCGGGAGAAGAAGCTTTTGACGCCTATCTGATCCTTGAGGGCCAATGTGTGATGCATGCCGATGGAGGTTTTGAACCGCGTGCCGGCGAGGCCCGGGCCGTCAGGGTTGACAAGGGCGACCTCATCGGCGAAATGGCGCTCTTTCACGAGGGGATGCGGCGCTCGACGGTGCGGGCGTCGGCCCACGTCGAAGTGCTGGCGATCAGCCGCTATCTGTTCCAGCGGCTGATGGAGGAATTTCCTGAAATGGCGGGTGCGGTGGCGCGCGCGCTGGGCGAGCGGCTCGCCACGACGAGCAATGAGATGAACGATCTGGTCCGCGAAATGGGACGGCAGAGAAACGAGAGCGATCAATGAGCGAGACGGGGACGGACACCACAAACTGGCCGCCGAATATTCAGGCGGTCTTCAAGCGCATGGCGCCGGCGAGCCGCTATCTCGGCCTCGAGATTGTTTCTGCCGATGCGGTGGCGCGCACCGTCGAGGTCGCGTTCAATGCCGGGCCCGACCTCTGCAATATGTGGGGCGGCATTCAGGGCGGCATGGTTGCGGCCATGCTCGACGATGTGATGAGCCTTGCGGTCGGCCTCGATCTCGAATGGGGCCAGATCAGTCCGACGCTGGAGCTGAAAGTTTCGATGCTCGCGCCGGCGCGTCCGGGACGGATCACGGCGAAGGGCCGCGTCATCAAACGCGGCAAATCGGTTGGCTTCATCGAGGGCGAATTGTTCAACGCCGAGGGCGCGCTGCTTGCGACCGCAAGTTCGACGGCGACCTTCGTGACCTTGAAGCGCAAAGAGAAAACCGAAACGGCCTGAAATACTTCAGGCGTAGGCGTTGGCGGCGAAATAGGCGCGCGCTTTGGCCGTCAGATGCGTTTCGAAAAGCGCGAAGTGATGGCGAATGCCTGCGTTCAACGTCATCTTGTCGAGCTTTACGACCTGACGCGTCTCGCGCAGGAAGCTTGGCCAATAGCGGATCACCATCCAGACATTATCGGCGAGCGGCGCAAGCTCATCTTCGGGCATAGTCAGGTGCTTTGCCTCGATCATGTGGCGAAACATTTTCTGCAGCATTGATGTCGTCAGCTCATAGACACGATGCACTTTGCCTTCGAGCTCGGGCGAGGTGCGGCCGAACTCGGATTGATCGCGATAGAGGAACTGATATTCCCAGACTTCCTCGAAGACCATCCGGTTGAAGAGCGCATAGGAGTCGAGCACGGTTTCGGGCGTCGATTTGATCGCGAGCCGCGTGTCGATGCGGCGGATCAGGGCGTATTGATGCGCCTTTACCAGATCCTTCTTGGTACGGAAGTGGTACCAGAGATTGCCCTCCGAAATGCCGACCTCTTCTGAAATGCGCGCGGTCGTCACCGTGTCGTAGCCGTTCTCGTTGAAGAGACGGAGGCTGACGACGAGGATGCGTTCCTTGGTCTTGGAGGCCATGAAGGGCTTTTTCGCTCTTGTTTTCGCCGGGTGCTTCCCCAGCGTTCTCAACGGATTGGAGCGGATTTTCGCCTCTTGCTCGTCTAGGGTCAACACCCTAGACTAGGGTCGCTACCCTAATCGAGAAGCTGCGGACGACTTCGCTCGAACCGCGGCCCGAGATCTTTGAGGAAGCCCCTAAGGAGCGGGCCTTGTCTCCCGGCACGATCCCCTTGAGTTGCCCCCCAGCTCAAAGCGCCAGAGATACGATCACGGGAACGTGGTCGGAAGCCCGCTCCCATCCCCTCGCCTCTTTCAGAACTTTCATGGCCGTCGGCGCCGTCTTGAGCGCTTGCGTCACCCAGACATGGTCGAGGCGTCGGCCTTTGTCGGCGGCGGCCCAATCCTTCGCGCGGTAGCTCCACCACGAGTAAAGCTTCTCGCTCGGCGGCACGAACTGGCGCATCACATCGACCCAGTCATGCGAGGCAAAGAGCTGGTTCATCAGATCGACTTCGATCGGCGTGTGGCTGACGATTCTCAGAAGCTGCTTGTGCGACCAGACGTCGTGCTCCAGCGGCGCGATATTGAGATCGCCGACCAGCACCATGCGGGCGTCGTTTTGGCGCTCATGGGTTTTGTACCAGTCGATCATCTCGCGCAGGAATGCGAGCTTGTGGGCGAACTTCTCGTTGAGCACCGGATCCGGCTCGTCGCCGCCTGCGGGCACATAGTAATTGTGAACCGTCAGGCCACCCGGCACGTCGAGATCGACGGAGAGATGGCGCGCGTCGCCCTTCTCGCAGAAGCCGCGCATATCGATCTTCTTGAAGGGAATGCGGCTCGCAATGGCGACGCCGTGATAGCCCTTCTGACCGTTGACGGCGACATGCTCATAGCCCGCCTTGTGGAATTCCTTCAGCGGAAAGGCGTCGTTGACGCATTTTATTTCCTGAAGGCACAACACATCCAGGTCTTCATCGACAAGAAGTTTCTTTACAAGTTCGATCCGTAGACGGACGGAATTGATATTCCAGGTCGCAAGCTTGAGCGGCTTTTTGGGCATGAGCTTCTTTATATGGAGATTTTTCTAGAAAAGATTGAAGCTGTGGCCGGCAAGCCCGATAGGCCAGCGACCGCGCGCGAAGAGCGCGAACTTCCGATGAAACGGATGATCGGGATCGGCTTCGGTGATAAGCGCCAAAGCCGCGCCATGGGCCGCCTGTATCGCGGCGCCGGCGGCGGCGTTCAGCAATTCATCGTCCTCGATTTCCGAAAAGGAGGCGCTGTCGCGCACAGCCGAGCGGACGCGTTCGGCGAGGATCGCTGAGACGTGGGTCAGCGCGATGGTGAGGCCGTGCTCTGAAAGACGCTCAAGGGCTTCCGTCGCGAGGCCGGCGCGCAGGCTTTCTTCGGCTTCCCATTGGTCGGTGTCGAAGTCGAGCCCGCTTGCCGCATCGACGGCGTCCGCCCATTCGGTGACGCGGGCGACCTCGGCATCGGGAAAGCCCAGACCGTCGAGATAGGAACGCGACAACTCGCGGATTTCGCGCTCAAGCGGTCGGCCCACATTGGCAAACCAGGGCATCAGCGCCGCCTCTTCGGCGAAGGCGCGCACGCCGCGCAGTAGCGGGATCTCTTCTTCCAGAGCGTCGAGCTCGTCATCGCTCAGAACGATCTGGTCTGGATCTTCATCTTCATCATGCATGGGATGCTTATACGCGCGCGAGTTGGAAGGCCGCACAAAAAAGTTGCGCCCCGGCTTTGCCTCAAGTTTTGACGGGCCCGCAAAAAAGTTGCGCCCCGTCTGGGGGGAGACGGGGCGCAATCGCGCGTCTTCTGCGCGTGGCGTCAGGAGGGGAATTCCGACGCCTCGGGGCGGAACACCTGACGGACGAGCGGGGGGCAGGTCGTCCGACGGGCTTTACGCGTTCCACCCTCATGCAACGTTAGATAGGACCAGGGAGTTGCAGGTTCAATGGCCGGAAATCATGATCTTTTAATGAATTCCAAACTACCGTTCAGCCCAATAAATCCTTTATTTTTCAAACGGTTACGATCAATCTGAAACGGCAACCCGTGTGAGCCAGAACGTCGCAGGGCTAAAAATTCCGAACGTTCATGCAAACTGAAGGCAGTTTCATTGTTTGCCGATATCTTTGGCGATGAGGTCAATGCACTGGCGCGCGAGACCGAAAAGCTCGTCCATTTCGCTCTCGGTGATGACCAGCGGCGGGCTCAAAACCATGGTGTCGCCGATGGCGCGCATGACGAGGCCGTTGGCAAAGCAATGGAGACGGCAGCGATAGCCGACTTCCAGTGCCGGATCGAAGCGTTCGCGCGTCTTCTTGTTCTTCACGAGCTCGATGGCGCCGAGCATGCCGACGCCACGCGTTTCGCCGACCATCGGATGGTCTGACAATTCGGCGAGCTTCTTCTGGAAATAGGCGCCGGTCGCCCCGCCCGCTTTCTCGACAAGCTTTTCCTTCTGCATCACATCGAGATTGGCGAGCGCCACGGCGCAGGCGACGGGATGGCCGGAATAGGTAAAGCCGTGCGACCACTCTTCGTCCGAGTTGAACATGACATCGCCGACGCGGCTGCCGAGACCGACGGCGGCAATCGGCTGATAGCCGGATGACAGACCCTTGGCCATGTTGATCATGTCGGGCTCGATGCCGAAAGTGTCGGAGCCGAACCACTTGCCGGTGCGGCCGAAGCCGCAGATCACTTCATCGATGTGGAGCAGGATGTCGTATTTCTTGCAGATGCGGTTGATCTCGCCCCAATAGGTCGAAGGCGGGATGATGAGGCCGCCGGCGCCCTGCACAGGTTCGGCAACGAAGGCCGCAATATTTTCCGCGCCGAGTTCGAGAATTCTTTCTTCGAGCGCGCGGGCGGTTTTCAGACCGAAATCTTCCGGCGTCATGTCGCCGCCGTCCCCATACCAGTCAGGGCAATCGATATGGACGAAGCCCGGAATGGGCAGATCGGCTTGCGGATGCATGGAGGTGAGACCCGAGAGCGACGCCGCCGCGACGGTGACGCCGTGATAGGCCTTCTTGCGGGCGATGAAGATTTTCTTCTTCGGCTGTTTCTTCAGGTTCCAGTAGTAGCGGATGATTTTGACCGCGCTGTCATTGCCTTCCGAACCGGAATTGGCAAAGAAGAAACGGTCGATGCCTTTCGGCGTCACTTCGGAAAGTTTCTGCGACAACTCAGCGGCATAGGGATGCGTCGTCTGGAAGAAGGTATTGTAGAAGGGCAGTTCTTGCAGCGCCTTGTATCCGGCTTCCGCCAGCTCCTCGCGGCCATAGCCGACCTGCACGCACCAGAGGCCCGCCATGCCGTCGATCAGGCGGTTGCCTTCCGAGTCCCAGATGTAAACGCCTTTGGCCTTGGTGATGACGCGGGCGCCCGTCTTGGCGAGTTCGTGATGGGTGGTGAAGGGATGAAGATGATGCGCGGCATCCATCTCCTGCCAGCGCTTCGTCTGATTGGATTTTGCGCCTGCTGATGAAAGGGGGGTCTGCGACATGGGATCGCTCCGTTTTTCCGGTGAATGAAGAATGCGGAAAGCGCGCGGGCGTTTTAAGCCTGCGCCGGAACGTCTATGGATTGTAGCCGATGCGCGCGCAGAGGATCAGAAGCTCGTGCTTCTGAACATGCGTGATGCAGGAACCCGTGCAGGACATCGCTCAACTCTATAAGACGAAAAGAAGGGAGGCCAGTCTCCCTTCACACGTTCAGCAGCAAATGCTCACGCTCCCAGGCCGAAATGACCTGCTGATAGGCTTCGTGCTCGGTATATTTGACGTCCATATAGACCGTCACGAAATCATGGCCGAGAATTTCCTTCAGGTCGGATGACGAGCGCAGATGGTCGAGCGCATCGAGAAGATGGCGTGGGAGAGCGTAGCGTTTGCTCTCATAGGCATTGCCCTTCATTTCCTTGGTCGGCACCAGCTCTTCCGTCATGCCGATATAGCCGCAGGCGAGCGAGGCGGCGATGGCGAGATAGGGATTGGCGTCGGCGCCCGGCACGCGGTTCTCGACGCGGCGGGCGGCGCGCTTGGCTTCGGGAATGCGAAGACCAACCGTACGGTTCTCATGGCCCCAATGGGTGTTGATGGGGGCGGCAAGGTCGCGAACGATGCGGCGGTAGGAATTGACGTTGGGCGCGATCAAGGCCATCGCGGCGGGCAGGAATTTCTGCAAGCCCGCGATGTAAGACAGAAACAGTTTCGTGTCCTTGCCCTGTTTTGTTGAAAAGAGATTGTCGCCGGTATCCACATCGACCAGCGACTGATGGATGTGCATGGCGCTGCCGGGCTCGCCCTCATAGGGCTTGGCCATGAAGGTCGCGTAGATTCCATGCTTCAGAGCAGCCTGCCGCATGGTGCGCTTGAAGAGGAAAGCCTGATCGGCGATTTCGAGCGGATCGCCGTGATCGAAATTGATCTCGACCTGCGCCGCGCCGGATTCGTGGATCAGCGTGTCGATATCGAGGTCCTGCGCTTCGCAGAAGTCGTACATGTCCTCGAAGATCGGATCGAACTCGTTGACCGCATCGATGCCATAGGACTGGCGCGCATTTTCGCGGCGGCCGTTTGTGCCGATGGGCGGCTCGAGCGGATAGTCGGGATCGATGTTCTTGGCAGCGAGGAAGAATTCGATTTCCGGCGCGACGACCGGCTGCCAACCTTTCGCCTCGTAAAGCGCCAGAACCTTTTTCAGCACGTTGCGCGGCGCAATCGGCACATGTGTGCCATCGCGATAATTGGCGTCGCAGATGATTTGCGCCGTCGGCTCGCTATACCAGGGCACAATGCGCACGGTGGTCGGATCTGGGTCGAGAATAATGTCCGGCTCGGTGTCGGACAGCGCCGTGCTGTCGATGAAATCGCCGGTCACGGTCTGGCCGAAGATCGATTCCGGCAAACGCAATGTGCGCTCGGAAAGACCGGAAATGAATTTCTTCGTCGGCAGGATCTTGCCGCGCGCGATACCGGCCATGTCGGAGACCATCACCTCGACTTCAGTGATGCGCCGGTCTTTCAACCATTTGATCAGGTCGTCTTTGTTTTTGACGATAGCATTGCCGTTGCCCGTCATGGGGCACCATCTCTTGCTTTAGTTCGAAGCGACCGAAGCGGCCTCGCGCACCGCATCGCCAAAGGCCCGGAAGAGTTTTTGCGAGACCGGGTTTTCCCAATATTTCCATTCCGGGTGCCACTGCACGCCGAGCGCGAAGGCATCCGCCTTGTCGATGCTGGCAGCCTCGATCGTGCCGTCAGGTGCGCGGCCCTCGACGGTGAGGCGGGCAGCGGCGCGCGCAAGTCCTTGCCCATGCAACGAGTTGACCTTGACCGTCCGCTCACCGACGATTTTCTCGAAAATGCCGCCGGGCGTGAAACTCACGTCATGGGCGGGCGCATATTGCTTGTCGAGCGGATCGTCCTTGTTTTCGCGATGATCGAAGCGCGGCGCGTAGCCGGGTTCGCCCGGCACCTCTTGCAAATGCTGATGCAGCGTGCCGCCAAAAGCGACGTTCAATTCCTGAAAGCCCCGGCAGACGCAGAAGAGCGGCACGGCGCGCGCGACACAGGCGCGGATCAGATCGAGTGTCAGCGTATCGCGCTGCTCGTCGAGAAGCACGCCGTCGCGCGGGCTCGCGCCTTCGTAATGCTTTGGATGAACGTTCGAATGCGACCCGGTCAGGAAAATGCCGTCGCAAAGCGTGAAAATCTCGTCCAGTTCGGCTTCGACGTCGAAGCGGCCCGCCTCGGCGGTGAATCGCGGTAGGGGAAGCAGGATCGGTTTCGCGCCCGCTCCACCTTCGACGGCGGCGATATATTTTTCACCGACAGCGTGAAAAGGATGCGGCCCCAGCAACTTCACGTCACAGGGCACGCCGACGACCGGGCGTCTTTGGAACTTTCGGCTCATGCTCCTTCAGAGGTATCACGGCCCCCCCCGTCCTGGTCAAGCCGGGAGGGCGCTTTCGAGCTTTAAGCCGCTGAAATCAAGCGGCTTCCGAGGGAATATAAGATTATTGCGGCTTGCCGACGCCGGGACGTTGCTCATCCTTGAGCACGAAAAGCGAGTTGTCGGCATGGAGGCCGGACTGGATGCTCCGCAGGGCTACCGTCGTCTGCAATCCTTGCGCGTCGGTCACAACCCATTGGCGCAGTTGCAGGCTCGGCTCGTCGAAAACAAGGGTCAGATCGCCCGGCGCATTGCCGCTCTTGTCCTGCAGTTTGACGCGTAGCACGCCGGGCTGGCGCTCAACCGAAAGCACACGCACCTCTTCGGCGAGGTTGACGTGGGACTGAAGCAGAATACCGAGCGGGGTCGAACCAAGCGGATAGCGCTGCGTTGCAGAGAAGCCGTCCTTCACCGCGACCCACGTGCCGTCGGCAACGACCAGCATCTGCTGGGGCGGCGTATATTCAAACCGCAGGCGACCGGGGCGGCGAAGATAGAATTTGCCTTCGGCCAGAGTGCCATCGGGACCGACCTGCAGGAAATTGCCCTGCATGTCGCTGAGGCTGGACAGATAGGCGCTGACACGGTCGAGGTCGGCCCTGTCTTCGGCGCTCAAGGCTGGGGTTTTGGACGAGATCGTGACGGCTTCCGCCGCATGAGCCTGCCGGCTGCCGGCGGTCACGACGGCCAGCGCCAGAATGCCGAGGCCGACAAGCGCTGCCGCAGCGAGCGTCATCTGGCGGATGCGGCGGCTATGCTCAAGGTCTCTCATGCTCAAAAACATGGCGGTCCTTTGTGGCAAAAAGAAGAGTTTGCGCGGGCGTGAGGGCGGCGTTTTGGAGAAGAAAGGCAGGCCGCTCATCTTTCCGATGAGCCTGTGGCCGCAATGCCTCAGGCTCTCCGTCTAGTGATCGCCCACCAAAACCTCTCGTTTACCCTGATGGTTCGGCGCGCTGACGACGCCCTGTTCTTCCATAAGCTCAATCAAACGGGCGGCGCGATTATAGCCGATTTGCAGGCGGCGCTGGATGTAGCTCGTCGAGGCGCGCTTGTCGCGGGCGACGATGGCGACGGCCTTGTCGTAGAGATCGTCGCCGGAGCCGCCTTCGCCATCGAGGCTGAAATCGGCGCTGCCCTCTTCAGGCTCGGCAGTAATCGCTTCGAGATATTCCGGCACGCCCTGTCTTTTCAGGAAGGTCACGACCTTCTCGACTTCCTCGTCGGACACGAAAGGTCCGTGCACACGGCGGATGCGTCCGCCGCCGGCCATATAGAGCATGTCGCCCTGGCCCAGCAATTGTTCGGCGCCCTGCTCGCCCAGAATGGTGCGGCTGTCGATCTTCGAGGTCACCTGAAACGAGATGCGGGTCGGGAAGTTTGCCTTGATGGTGCCGGTGATGACGTCGACCGAGGGGCGTTGCGTCGCGGTGATGATATGGATGCCCGCCGCACGCGCCATCTGCGCGAGGCGCTGCACCGCGCCTTCGATGTCCTTGCCGGCGACCATCATCAGATCGGCCATTTCATCGACGATGACGACGATGAAGGGCATGGGCGAGAGGTCCATCTCCTCTTCTTCGTAGATCGCCTTGCCGGTCTCGCGATCAAAGCCCGTCTGCACGGTTCGGACCAGCACTTCGCCCTTGGCGTCGGCGTCGATGACGCGGGTGTTGTAACCGTCGATATTCCGTACGCCGACTTTCGACATCTTGCGGTAGCGGTCTTCCATCTCCTTGACGACCCATTTCAGCGCGACGACGGCTTTCTTCGGTTCCGTCACGACGGGCGCGAGGAGATGCGGGATGCCGTCATAGACGGAGAGTTCGAGCATCTTCGGATCGATCATGATCAGCTTGCATTGATCGGGCGAGAGCCGGTAGAGGATCGACAGGATCATCGTGTTGATGCCCACCGATTTGCCCGAACCCGTCGTGCCGGCGATCAGCAGATGCGGCATGCGAGCGAGGTCGGAGATCACCGGCTCGCCGCCGATATTCTTGCCGAGCGCCAATGCAAGTTTCTGCGCCGAACTCTCGTAATCGGCGGTTTCAAGAAGTTCACGCAGGAAAACCATTTCGCGGCGCGCATTGGGCAATTCGATGCCGATGACGTTGCGGCCCGGCACGACGGCGACGCGGGCCGAGACCGCGCTCATCGAACGGGCGATGTCGTCAGCCAGCGCGATGACGCGCGACGATTTGATGCCCGGTGCGGGCTCGAGTTCGTAAAGCGTGACGACGGGGCCGGGACGGACATTGATGATCTCGCCGCGAATGCCGAAATCGTCGAGCACGGATTCAAGCAGGCGGGCGTTCTGTTCAAAGGATTCGTCGGTGATCTTTTGTGCGGGTTGTGCCTTGGGCTTGGCGAGCAGACTGAGCGGCGGGAGCTGGTAGTCATTCGCCGGTTCAAGCGCCAATGCAGGCTGGGCTTCGCGCGCCGCGCGCTTTGAAGGCTTGGTAACTTTCGGCGCGGTACGGCTGACGCGGGGCGCGGATTTCGCGTCGAGCTTGGGTTCGAGGCGGCCCCGGCGGGGGCTCTCCTCTTCATCGTTTTCATCTTCGTCTTCGTAATTGGCGTCGACGTCGTCATCCTCGCCATCGTCTTCATCATCTTCGGCGGCGGCGTTGCGTTTGCCGAAGCCGCTGCTGCCAAGGCGCGCGATGGCGATTTCTTCCGGCGAAAGCGCGCCATATTCGCCCTGACGCAACATGCGGTCGCGCCAGTCGGTGGCCGCATCGGTCAGCGACCAGATGGCGACGCGCAGGCGGCTCGGCTCGACATCGGGACGACGCGGACGTTTCGTTGCGCGGCGGCCACGCGTCACGGTGAGGGGCTCTTCTTCTTCGTCTTCCTCGTCGGCGACGCGACGGCGGCGGCTGCGCAAAGGATAGCTCAGCGTCTCTTCTTCTTCGTCATCGTCTTCGACGAGCGAGCGCAAGGCAGCGATGCGGCGGACCCAGTCCGTGACTTGGGCATATTCGAGGTCGGCGGCGAAAAGCGCGAGCCAGCCCGCGAGGGGCGCGGTGATGAGCGCCGTCAGCGCGAAAGCGAGGCCGCGTCCGGTGACCGATGCAAAGGCCGCTTGTCCGAAGCCCGCAAAGATGTCGCCGAGAAAACCGCCAAAGCCGAGATGCGGCGCGAGCGCCCAATATTTGATGATCGGAACCGTGCCGAGAAAGGCGGCGGCGAAAAGCGTCGCGGCAAAACAGGCGGCGACCCGGAACACCGGGCGCGTCGGCAGATCATGGGTGGCGATGCGGACGCCCCAGGCGATGGTCGGCAGAAGGAGGACAAGCGAAGCGAGGCCCAATGCCTGCAATAGCACATCGGAAATATGCGCGCCCCAAAGGCCCATCCAGTTATGCGGTGTGGCGCCGGTCGCATTGTTCCAGCTCGGATCGGCCTGATGCCAGCTCAGCAGAGCGAGCAGGCCGAAGATGCCGAGCGCGACAAGGCTTGCGCCGAAGAGCTCTTCGAAACGCCGACTTACAAAGACACGCACGCCCATCGGCAACCAGGCGAGCGGGTTGGGCATCCTCACAGGGAACCTCCAGCCTTGCCGGGTCGGCGGTTTCTTCGCCTTCCCTTTTGTCGCGGATTTCCTCGAGGCGGACCGGTCGCGAGCCGCGCTGCCGATCACAGAACCTCCGCCATGCGCTTCAATGCTTCCTCGGTTCGGGCCTCGTCTTCGACGAGGGCCACGCGAATATAGGCCGCACCGGGATTGCTCGAATCACCTGCGCCGCCAAGACCGGAATCTTCGCGCGATAGATAGGCGCCCGGCAAGACTTTCACGCCGGCTTTCGCCCAGAGGTCGCGCGCGGCCCTTTCGCCATCGCCGACATCGAGCCAGAGAAAGAACCCGCCGGCAGGCCGATAGAAGCCCAGACGATTGCCGAAGACGCGTTCGGCGGCGTCGATCTTGCGGCGATAGCGGTCGCGGTTTTCAGCGGCGTGGCTTTCTTCGTTCCAGGCGGCGGCGGAGGCCGCCATCAGCGGCAGCGGCACTTGCGGCGCGCCGATGTTCCTGAAATTGCGGAAGCGGATCATGAAATCGCGCTCGCCTGCGCAGAAGCCCGAGCGCAGGCCCGGCAGGCTCGAGCGCTTGGACAGCGAATGGAA
Source organism: Parvibaculum sp. (assembly GCA_036499025.1). Lineage (GTDB taxonomy): Bacteria > Pseudomonadota > Alphaproteobacteria > Parvibaculales > Parvibaculaceae > Parvibaculum. Next base: position 24,773 of record DASYEM010000053.1, read on the forward strand.
GACGATGAGATTGTCGAGCGTGCCCGAAAGTTCGAGCGCCGCCTGCAGCGCGCCGGCGGGCTGTGCGCGGTCATAGATTTCGGCATAGCACTCATCGACCGCGAGCAGGAAGCCGTGCTTGCGGGCGAGGCGCAGCAGATCTTTCAGGTAGTCGAGGCTCGCCACCGCGCCTTGCGGGTTCGCGGGGCTGCAAACGTAGATCATCGCGGTCCGGGCGAGGAGGTCTTCGGGGAGGCCCGCGAAATCCGGCATGAAGCCGTTGTCGCGCGTCGCCGCCACATAGATGGGCTCGGCGCCCGCCGCCAATGCCGCTGCCGCATAGCATTGATAAAAGGGGTTCGGCATCAGGATCGCGGGTTTCTGTCCATGCTTTGAAAGCGGTGTCGCGACGAAGGCGACGTTGAAGAGGGCCTCGCGGGTGCCGTTGACCGGCAGGATCTGGTGTTCGGGATCGAGCGGCTTCTTCGCTCCGATGGCGTCGGCGATGCCGTAACGGCGGCCGAGCCAGCCCGCCACGGCGGCGCGGAAATCCGGCGTCCCGGCGATCGGCGGGTATTTCCCGAATTCTTTGGCGTGGGCCACGATCGTCTCGGTGACGAAATCGGGGAAGGGATGCTGCGGTTCGCCCAGCGACATGACGATAGGCGGCTTGCCCGGCGCGATGCCCTCGATCAGCGCATTGAGGCGCGGAAACGGCGAATCAGGCAGGGATTCCAGACGGTTATGCGACAGATCAGGCGCGGACAAGCGCAGGCATCCTCAAGGGCCCGGCGCGTGGTTCGACGCGGGCATGGTTAAGCTGGCGCGATCTTACCGGCGTCGGTCGGGGCGGTCCAGTTGGTTACGGAGACCCAATCGGTGGAAAAACCTGTGGAGTCTCCGCGTCTTATCCACACAAGTGGAAGCATTTCCTTAATCAATGGTTAACCATGCCCCGGCGGACCTCAGCGCATGGGCATGTCGGCTTCGGGGTTCGCGCCGATCTTGTGGATCGTGAGGTCGGCGCCGCGATGCTCCTCCTCGGGCGTCAGACGGATGCCGACGGTCTTGCGGAGCAGGCCATAGACGAGGAAGCCTGCGGCCAGCGCATAGAGGGCGCCGCCGAGCGAGCCGACGAGCTGGCTGAGGAAGGTGACGCCGCCGAGGCCACCGAGGCTCGTCAGGCCGAAGATACCGCAGGCAACGCCGCCCCAGAGCCCGCAGAGCCCGTGCAAAGACCAGACGCCGAGCACGTCGTCGATCTTCAGCTTGCGCTGGCTCCATTCGAACATCACGACGAAAAGCGCACCGGCGATGCCTCCGGTCAGAAGCGCGCCGAGCGGATGCATGACGTCGGACCCGGCGCAGACGGCGACAAGGCCTGCCAGAGCGCCGTTGTGCGTAAAGCCCGGATCGTTTCGCCCCATGACCAGCGCGGTCAGAATGCCGCCGACCATCGCCATCAGCGAGTTCATGGCGACGAGGCCGGAGATCGTCTCGAGCGAGCCCGCCGACATCACGTTGAAGCCGAACCAGCCGATGCAGAGAAGCCAGGAGCCGAGCGCCAGCCACGGGATTGACGAGGGCGGAAAGCCGACGAGGCGACCATCTTTCGTGTAGCGGCCAAGGCGGCGTCCCAGCATGACGACGGCGCCGAGCGCCAGCCAGCCGCCGACGGCATGGACGACGATCGAGCCCGCGAAATCATGGAAGGGCGCGCCAAACGTTGCCGCGAGCCAAGCCTGAATTCCGAAATTGCCGTGCCAGGTCAATCCTTCAAAGAAGGGATAGACGATGCCGACGATGAGGGCGGTAGCGGCGGCCTGCGGCCAGAAGCGGGCGCGTTCGGCGATGCCGCCGGAAATGATCGCCGGGATTGCCGCCGCAAATGTCAGCAGAAAGAAAAATTTCACGAGATCGCGGCCCTGCGGCGCGAAGAGCCCGCCTTCATTGCCGTTGAGCGTCGCCGCGTTGACGAAAAAATGTGTGCCATAGGCGATGCCGTAGCCGAGGAGGAAATAGACCAGCGTGGAAACCGCCAAGTCGACCAGGATTTTGACCAGCGCATTGACCTGATTTTTGTGACGCACGGTTCCGACTTCAAGAAAGGCGAAGCCGGAATGCATCGCGAAGACCAGGATCGCACCCATCAGAATGAAAAAAACATCGGCGCCATTGGTGGCGCCGGCTACGGCCGTGCTCATTTTGCTTCCCCTAACGAGGCTTTGCGATTTGCCCGAATGCCACGAAACGAAGCGGGGCGCCGCCTTTGATTGTGTGGTTGCACAATCAAGCGCCATGCCAAGACGCGTTGTATGCGCTTAAGCCGAAAAACGATGCAATTTTGGAAGGCAAATACCGCGCGGGATGCAAGGGTCGCCCAAGAAGCGGTCACATTTTTTGGGCAAACGGCGCGAAAGCGGGCACAAAAGAGCCCGGGATAGAGGAGTTCCCGGGCTCAGGCGCCGGCGCGGTAAAGAAGCGCCGGTGTTAGGGGAGGGATCGATGTCCGCGCACCGCGCGAAGCATCGGCCGGCAATGTCCCGGCGGGACGAGTTCATCGGAAGGCGGAAACCTGACGGCGTCCGCCCTCCGCTCTAGATCGCGTCGTCGTTGGTTTCGCCGGTGCGGATACGCAGCGCCTGCTCGACGGGGACGACGAAAACCTTGCCGTCGCCGATATTGCCGGTTTTCGCCGCAGCGGTGATGGCGGCGATGGTCTTGTCGACCAGAGCGGCGGCGACGACGACTTCGATTTTGATCTTGGGCAGGAAGTTCACGGCATATTCGGCGCCGCGATAGATTTCCGTCTGGCCCTTTTGACGGCCATAGCCTTTGACTTCGGTAACGGTCAGCCCTTCGATGCCGAGCGAGGTCAGGGCTTCCCTGACTTCATCGAGCTTGAATGGCTTCACGATTGCCATAACGAGTTTCATTTCAGTTTCCTCATTTGCTTGCCGCTGGACGGATCCTGCCGATGCGGCCTCTGTTCACCGGATGCCGGAGCCTTTGGCTGGCGCGGCGGCTGGAAGCGGGTCGCCCTTTTCGTTGAAAGAAGAGAAGAGCGACCCGCCCTCATGTTTCCGTTGGCGGTTACTGAACCGTTTCGCCGTGCAGGTTGATGTCGAGACCTTCGACTTCTTCCTGCGGTGAGACGCGCAGACCAAAGAAGATCTTGACGATCATCAGCAGGACGAAAGTGCCGAGGCCCGACCATACCAGCGTGTAACCGATGCCCTTGAGCTGAACCATGACCTGGGCCCAGTTGCCATCGACGCCGCCCACGGGCGCGGTGGCGCCGGTGACGGCCATCGTGGCGAAGACGCCGGTGAGGATGGCGCCGACGATGCCGCCGACGCAATGCACGCCGAAGACGTCGAGAGCGTCGTCATAACCGATGGCGCGCTTCACGCTCGTCGAAGCGATGAAGCAGACGACGCCGGCCGCGAGACCGATCCAGAGAGCGCCCGAGGGATCGACGAAGCCCGAGGCCGGAGTGATCGCCACGAGACCGGCGACGGCGCCCGAGCACATGCCCAGAAGCGTGGGCTTCTTGTGGATGATCCATTCGGCGAACATCCAGGCGAGGGAGGCCGCACCCGTCGCGATCTGCGTGACGACCATGGCAAAGGACGCGCGGCCGTCTGCGGCGAGTTCCGAACCGGCGTTGAAGCCGAACCAGCCGACCCACAGGAGCGAGGCGCCGATCATCGTCAGCACGACGTTGTGGGGCGCCATGTTCTCGTGGCCGTAGCCCTTGCGCGGTCCGAGGACGAGGCAAGCGACAAGGCCCGCGATGCCGGCATTGATGTGAACGACGGTGCCGCCGGCGAAGTCGAGAACGCCCGACGTCATCAGGAAGCCGCCGCCCCACACCCAATGCGCGATGGGCGCATAGATGAAGATCAGCCAAAGCGACATGAAGACGACCAGCGAAGAGAACTTCATGCGGTCGGCGAAGGCGCCCGTGATGAGCGCCGGGGTGATGATCGCGAAGGTCATCTGGAAGACCATGAACAGGCTTTCCGGGATGGTGCCCGAAAGCGCGTTCACGTCGAGCCCGTGAAGGAAGAAGCGATCGAAGCCGCCGATATAGGCGTTCATCGCGTCGCTCGGATTGGCGCGGAAGGCCAGCGAGTAACCGATGATCATCCAGAGCACAGTGACGATGCCGACAATGGCAAAGTTCTGCGCGCTGATCGCGACGATGTTCTTTTTGCGGACCATGCCGCCGTAGAAAAGGGCGAGGCCGGGAATCGTCATCAACAGCACGAGGGCGGTCGAGGTCAGCATCCAGGCCGTATTGCCGGTGTCGATCTTGGGAGCCTCGTCGGCAAAGGCGCTGCCCACAGAGGCCAGGAGCGCGAGCGTCGCCGCCGCGGCCCCGAGGGGGAGCCTATTCAGAACCCCCATTCCGTTTCCTTTCTCAGTCATCCGTCTCTCCATTGACTGCCGGGACGCTGCCCCCCGGCTTGAAGTTCTCGAGTGCCTTGTCACGCACGCCTCTCTGGGCACACACCGGCACTTGGGCTTCATCATTCTCAAGAACCGTGCCGGACCGGGAGAAAACTGGTAACACCTTGATTCGCAGGGTATTTTTCGGCAATAGCGTAGAATGGCGCCAGCTGGCGCGCCCGTAATCGCTCAATAAATGAGCAAATCATGTTACTTGCCTAATTTGTGAGCGCCTTGGCTCTCAACAAGCTCAGGGCAACCCATTTGGTCGGCTTTCAAGGACTCAGGCCATCCGTTAAGCTTCCGCCCATGCGAGGGGCCGCATAAAGAGCCCCCCGGGACCGGACCGCACCCAGAAACGCGGCCGGAGGGAACAGGGAAACAGGGGAGCTCATGGCTCAATCTTCAGTCAGCATGTGGCCGAGGGCGGTCAGCGTTGCGGTATGCGCGGCGCTCGTCATCGGCGTGGGTATAGCCGCCGTCAAATCGCGCGACGGGGGCGACGGCTCCCAGGCGATCGCAGTCGGCGAGCCGTCGCCCAATGGTCAGGCCACGGAACAACACAAGAGGCCGCTCGCCGATATCGACGGCGCGCGCGTCGTCAATGCCGATAGCGAGCCGGGCAACTGGCTCGAGCATGGCCGCACTTATGATGAGCAGCGTTTTTCGCCGCTCACCCAGATCAACGACAAGAATGTCGGCCAGCTCGGTCTCGACTGGTCGCTCGACACCGACACGACGCGCGGGCTTGAAGCCTCGCCCATCGTTGTCGACGGTGTGATGTATGTGTCCCTTACCTGGGGCGTCACCATTGCGGTCGACGCCAAAAGCGGCAAGGAACTCTGGCGCTTCGATCCAGAAGTGCCCGGCGAGTGGGGCCGTTATGGCTGCTGCGACGTCGTCAATCGCGGCGTGGCGGTCTGGAAGGGCCGCGTTTATGTCGCGAGCTTCGACGGCAATCTCTTCGCGCTCGACGCCAAAGACGGTTCGGTCGTCTGGAAGGTCAAGACCATTCCCGGTTCGCCCTATACCTCGACGGGCGCGCCGCGCATCGTCAACGGCAAGGTCATCATCGGCAATGGCGGCGCGGAATATGGCGTGCGCGGTTACGCGACCGCTTATGACGCCGAAACCGGCAAGCAGGTCTGGCGCTTCTATACGGTGCCCGGCGATCCGAAGCTGCCAGTCGAGAACCCGGAACTCACCAAAGCCATTCCGACATGGAAGGGCGGCGAGTGGTGGAAGCTCGGCGGCGGTGGCACGCCCTGGGATTCGATGGTCTATGACGTCAAGACCAACACGATCCTGATCGGCACCGGCAACGGTTCGCCCTGGACGCGCGCCATCCGCTCGCCCGGCGGCGGCGACAATCTCTATCTGTCCTCGATCGTCGCGCTCGATCCCGATACCGGCAAGATGAAGTGGTATTATCAGGAGACGCCCGGCGACAATTGGGACTACACCTCGACACAGCCGATGATCCTTGCCGATCTGAAACTCGACGGCAAAGAACGTCACGTCGTGATGCATGCGCCGAAGAACGGTTTCTTCTACATCCTCGACGCGGCGACGGGCGAACTTCTGTCGGCGAAGGCCTATGCGGTCGTGACATGGGCCAAGGGCATCGACATGAAAACCGGCCGCCCGATCGAAGACCCCAAGCTCAACTATGAGAAGAATGCGCAATGGGTGATGCCGTCGGCCAACGGGGCGCATAACTGGCATCCGATGGCCTACAATCCGCAAACCGGCCTCGTCTATATTCCGGGGCAGGACATTCCCTTTCCCTATTCGCTCGATAAAGAATGGAAAGAGAAGCACCACTACACGCCGGAAAAGAATTGGTGGAACCTCGGTATCTCCTATGAAGATCTCGTGGATATCGCCAAGTCGATGGGCGATGTGCCGCCGGCTCAAGGTTTTCTGAAAGCTTGGGATCCCGTCACCAGCCAGATCAAATGGCAGGTGCCTTATCCCGCGCCGCTCAATGGCGGCGTGCTGACGACGGCGGGCAATCTTGTCTTCCAAGGCACGGCCGACGGGCACATTTATGCCTATAAGGCGGATACAGGCGAGAAGGTCTGGGAGAAGGACGTCCAGATCGGCATCGTCGCGCCGCCGGTCACCTACACCGTGGACGGCGTGCAATACGTTGCCGTGCTGGCGGGCTGGGGCGGCGTCAACATCACCTCGGGCGACGCGCGCACCTCGGCGGCGGCGAAATTCGGCAATGAAGGCAAGCTGCTTGTCTTCAAGATTGGCGGCACCGCGGAGTTGCAGAAGCTTGCGCTGCGCGACCAGTCGATCCCGGCATGGCCGGCGCTAACCGCCGACGAAGCGACGATCCGCAAGGGTGAAGTTTCCTATGCCCGTCATTGCGGCTTCTGTCATGGCTCGGGTGTCGTCAGCCCCGGCGTTATCCCCGATCTGCGGCGCATCAATGAAAATACTCGTGCGCATTTCCAGGACATCGTGCGTGGCGGCATGCTGAAGGATCAGGGCATGGCGAGCTTTGCCGATCTTCTTTCCCAAGAAGATGCGGAAGCGATCAAGTCCTATATCCAGAAGCGCGCGATTGAAGACCGCGCGCGTCAGGCGCCGGTTCGCTGAAACGCCACACACCAAACCAAAAGCCCCGGCGGAAACGCCGGGGCTTTTTCTTTAGTGCAAGGCTCTCTCGACAGCATGCGCGAGGCGAAGAAGTTTTTCATCCGTATGAGGATGGCTCTGCAGCATCAACCCGACAGGAATGCCATGCGCATCATAGCCGGCGGGCAGGGTGATCGCGCAGAGGCCGAGCTGATTGCCGATGGTCGTGTTGCGCAGCGCCATGCGGTTCGCCTTGAAATAGTCAGGCCCGCCCGCCGCGAGATCGGCAATCGGCGGCGGGGAGATCGCGACCGTCGGCATCAGCACCGCATCGACGCCCGCCGTCGCCTCAAGATAGCGGCGTGAAATTTCAGCGCGCCGGGCATCGGTCTTCAACAAATCGGCGGCCTTGATGTCGGCGCCCGCCATCACGCGTTCAAAGACGGGGCGATAAATGTCTTTCTCGTGGGCGGCGAGCGTTTCGGACCAGTGCGCATATGCTTCGGCGACGAGACGGCTCGCACCGCCGCCCCAGGCCAGCGCATCGATTTCATCGAGCTCGGGCAGCTTGTGTTCGACGATACGCGCGCCCGCGCGGAGGATTTTGCGGATCGCGGCGTCAATCGCTCGGGCGACGCCTTCATCGAGTTCCGACCAGGCAACGCCGCCGGGCAGCCAGAAGGTGACGCCGCCAAGATCGCCGCCTTCAATGTCGGCGAGCTTCGATCCGGTCAGCAGAGAGAAAAGCGCGGCGGCATCTGCGGTGTCATGGGCGAGTGGGCCCACCGTATCGAAGCTTGGCGAGAGAGGGACTGTTCCGGTAAGCGGAACGCGGCCCACGGTCGTCTTCAGACCCGCGAGCCCGTTCCAGGCAGACGGGATGCGGACCGACCCGCCTGTGTCGGTGCCGATGGCGCCCGCGCAAAGTCCGCGCGCGAGCGAGACCCCCGCGCCCGCCGATGAACCGCCCGGCACGCGTTCGATCTTCGTGTCGAAGGGGTTGGCGGGCGTCCCGCATTTGGGATTGATGCCGAGGCCGGAAAAAGCAAATTCCGTCATGGCGGTCTTGCCGAGGCAGACGGCGCCGGCGCGCGTCGCGCGGGCCAGCGTTTCGGCGTCGTGCGTGGGCGTCCGGGTTTTCAACGCCAGCGAACCTGCCGCCGTCACCGTTCCGGCGCTGTCGAAGAGATCTTTCCAGGAGAGCGGCACTCCGTCCAGCGGATGGCGTCGTACGCCGCGTCTGGCGCGATCCGTCGCTGCGTCGGCTTCGGCGCGGGCGCGGGTCTCGGTCAGCCGCACATAGATGCGATGATCGGGGTCCTGCTCGCTCGCGCGGGCGAGGAAAAATTCGGTGATGTCGCGGGGCGTTGCCTCACCCTTTTCAAAGAGGGAGCCAAACGTCAGCGCGGTTGTCGTTTCGTTGAATTTCGCCATGGGTCGGTCTCCGCCTTCTGGCGCGAGAGTAGGCAAGGTGCTTTGCCGCGTCCATTGGCCATAGCGCCCATGCTGGACTTTCGGGCGCATCCGTTGGAATCTCCGCGCATGGACAAGGCGGTTTATGAAAGCGATGTGCTGGTCGTCGGCGGCGGGCTTGCGGGCATGCCGCTTGCGCTGGCTCTGGCGCAAGGCGGCTTGAGCGTCACGCTGGTCGATGCGCTCGATCCGTCGAGCGCGACGGATGCCGGTTTTGACGGTCGCGTCTCGGCGGTCGCCTTCTCGTCATGCCGGATGCTGAAGCGTCTCGATGTCATCCGGCATCTCGACGGGCAGATGCAACCGATCAACGACATCGTCGTTTCGGACGGGCGCGTGCGCGGACCGGGTTCTTCGCTCTTCCTGCATTTCGATCACACCGAGATCGGCGACGAGCCGCTCGGCAATCTGATCGAGAACCGTCATTTGCGCATCGCACTTCAGAGAGCCATCGGCGAAGCGCCGGGCGTGAAACTGATCGCGCCGAATGCCGTCAAACATATCGCCTATGGCGCGCAAGTTGTGGCGACGCTGGCCGACGGTGCGACGGTGAGGGCACGTGTCTGCCTTGCCGCCGATGGGCGCAATTCGCCGACGCGGGCCGCGGCGGGCATCAAGACCATCGGCTGGGATTACGGCCAGACAGGCATCGTGACGACGGTCGAACATGAGCGGCCGCATGATGGCGTGGCGCAGGAATATTTTCTGCCGGGCGGACCTTTTGCGATCCTGCCCATGGTCGGCAATCGCGCTTCGCTGGTCTGGACCGAGCGGCATGAGAGCGCGAAAACAATTCTGGCGCTTGACGACGAGGCCTTTGCCGATGAAATGCGGGCGCGTTTCGGCGATTATCTCGGGCCTTGCCGCCAGATCGGTCCGCGCTGGTCTTACCCCTTGTCGCTACAGCTCGCGCGCGATTATGTGCGCCCACGTCTCGCGCTTGTCGGCGACGCCGCTCATGCGATTCATCCAATTGCGGGACAGGGGCTCAATCTCGGCTGGCGCGATGTCGCGGCTGCCGCTGAGGTCGTTATCGAGGCGGCGCGGCTTGGACAGGATATCGGCGCGCTCGACGTGTTGGAACGGTATCAGCGCTGGCGTCGTTTCGACAATGTGTCGCTGTCGCTATTGATGGATGGGCTCAACACGCTCTTCTCAAACGACATCGGACCGCTCAGGTTCGCGCGCGACATCGGGCTTGGCGTCGTCAATCTGATGGGGCCGGCGCGACGCTTCTTCATGCGCCATGCGGGCGGCTCGGTCGGCGATCTGCCGAGGCTGCTCAGGGGTGAAGCGATCTAGTCGCGCTTCAAGCCCTTGGCGTCGAGCGCCGCCAGATATTCGCCCCAGATTTTTTCCTGTTCGTGGCCCAGGCGGTAAAGCGTTTCCCAGGTGTAGAGACCGCTGTCATGGCCGTCGCCGAAGACGATGCGCACGGCGTAATTGCCGACGGGCTCCAGCGCTTCGATCGTCACGTTGCGTTTGCGCGGGACGGTTGTTTTCTGGCCGGCGCCGTGGCCCTGCACTTCGGCGGAGGGGCTTTCGACGCGGAGATATTCGGCGGGCAGCGAAAAGGCCATGCCGTCCTCGAAGCTGATTTCGAGAAGGCGTTCGGATTTTTTCAGTTTGATTTCAGAGGGCCAGGGACGCGTTTCACTCGTCATCGAGCGCGCGCGCCTCATCGGCCAGCATGATCGGAATGCCGTCGCGGATCGGGAAGGCGAGGCGAGCTTTGTCGGAAATCAGCTCCTGACGCTCGCGGTCGTAGCGCAGCGTCGATTTCGTTACCGGGCAAACCAGAATTTCCAGAAGCTTCGGATCGACTTCGCCGCGTGTTTCCTGTCGTCCTTCGGACATGGATCGTTTCCTTTATTGAACTGTGGTGTCGCTTGGCGAAATCTGCTGAAGCGCGACCTCGGTCAAGGCGATGAGCATCTGGTTACGGTCTTCGAGCGTCTTGGCTTCGAGGAGCGCCTGTTTTTCGCGGGAGCCATAGGGACTGATCAGCGACAGCGAATTCACCAGGGTTTCGTTTGTCGAAAGTTTGATGGTACGCCAATCGGCCTGCAGTCCGTGGGTGTCGAGATATTGCTTCAATATATCGAGCAGGCGTTCACGACTGACGGCTTCGGCGCCGAATTCAGGTTTGAGATCGTCGGTGAATTCTTCCCAGTCGACGGTGCATTGACGATAGGGCGTCGTCGTCTCGAGTTCGCCCGTGATGCGGAAACGGGCGATGCCGGTCAAGGTGATGAGCGTCCGGCCATCGAGCGTTTCGGTATAGGAGGTAAGGCGGCCGGCGCAGCCGACTTGCAGCAGTGCCGGTTTTTCTTCGCTGCCGCCGGCCAGTTCATCGGGCTGCACAAGGCCGATGATGCGGCCACCGCGCAATGTGTCGTCGATCATTTGCAGATAGCGCGGCTCGAAAATATTCAGCGGCAATTGGCAGCGCGGCAGCAGCAATACACCGCCGAGCGGAAACACCGGAATGGAGGCGGGAAGGTCCGCGACGCTTTGATAGCGATCCGTCGATCCCATGAGGGTGTTTGTTCCTTCGCCTAGCTGAACATGATCGAGGAAAGGCGGCGGCGACCCCACAGGGTCACTTCGTCTTTGGGACCGTAAGCGTCGAAGAATTCAACGAGCTGCTTGCGCGCCGCCTGTTCGTTCCAGTTGCGATCATATTCAAAGCTGATGAGAAGCTGGTCGACCGCGCCCTCCCTGTCGCCCTTCGCGTTCAGGGCGAGAGCGAGATTGAAGCGCGCTTCGTGATCCTTCGGGCTCTTTTCGATGCGGGCGAGAAATTCGCCGGTATCGCCGAGGTCGGCCGATTTTTCGGCAAGCGAAAGGGCCGCTTCCGTCGCTTTGATTTCGGGATCGTTGCGCGCATCGGGGCGAACGAGGCCGAGCGTCTGGCGGGCGCGCTCAAAATCGCCGCTCTCGACATAGCAGCGCGCGAGGCCCGCGACGGCGGCGGGATTGCCGGGCTCGAGCTGGATCGCGCCGCCGAAGGCCTGCGCGGCGGCGGCGAGATCATGCGCTTCGAAAGCTGCATGTCCGGCCTCGATCGCTTCTTCCGCAGGCGTCGGGCCGACGCCGCCGGCAAGACGCTCGATGAAGGCGCGGACCTGACTTTCGGGCAGCGCGCCCATGAAGCCATCGACCGGCTGACCGTTCTTGAAGGCGAAGACGGCGGGGATCGACTGCACGCGCAATTGCTGCGCAACAGCGGGATGATCGTCGATGTTCATTTTGACGAGGCGCACGGCACCCTTGGCGGCGAGCACGACTTTTTCGAGTATCGGCGTCAACTGTTTGCAGGGCCCGCACCAAGGCGCCCAGAAGTCGACGATGACGGGGACCTGCATCGAAGCGTCGAGGACGTCCTTGGCAAAGGTCTGCGTCGTCGTGTCGATGATGAGATCGGCCGGGACCGGTCCGCCTGTTGCGGTGGGGTTTTGTCCGATGATCTGTTCCATGTCTCTCGGGCCTTGATATGCTTTGCGTCCTGTCCCCTCGAATGTGGGGACCGCGTCTTTTGGAAACAATGGTTTAGCGGCAGAGCGCAGCGGCCTGCAAGGTCTCAGTCGCCGTCCGGCTTGCCTTCGCCCGCCGCCTCGACGAGATCGAGAATGATGGGCTCGTGACCCGTTGCGCGCAAGACGGCGAGAAGCCCGTCGCGCGAGATCGCCGTCGTCGCCCGGTTGTCGAGCGGATGATAATGAAGGCGGTCATGGGCGAGCATCGGCGCGTCGAGAACCACCGTGACGCGGGGTGGCCGGTCGTTGACGGCGGCGAAGGGCGTCACCGAACCGGGACGGACGCCCAACACCTCCCAAAGCAGGTCGGTATTGGCAAAGGAGAGGCGCGCGGCGCCCAGCGGCTTGCCGAGATGATTGAGTTTCAGGGCCCGGTCCTCAAGGGTCACAACGAGGAAGAGAGCGCCCTTCTTGTCCTTGAGAAAGAGGTTCTTGCAGTGTCCGCCCTGCGTCCAGGGCGCGCCCCAGAGAGCCCGGGCGGCCCGAGCCTCCTCGACCGTATGGAGCGCTTCATGCGCGCGTGTTTCATGGGCAATGCCCAATGTTTCCAGCCAGGCGAGAAAGGCTTCCTTCGAGGTGATTTTTTCCGGGGCGTCAGGGCTTTGCATGAATGTTAACTGACATGGACGACGGCGAGCCCGCAAGCCACGACGTTTCCGAACTACCCCTTGCAATGCCCCGGTCTATGGGTCATAAAACGCGCCTTCGGATGCGGGTGTAGCTCAGGGGTAGAGCACAACCTTGCCAAGGTTGGGGTCGAGGGTTCGAATCCCTTCGCCCGCTCCAAAGTCTCAGTTCCCGCCCGGGATAGGAGCCGCCGCCAGGCGGCTTTTCCTTGTCAGAACGAGGCGTTTAATGACCCTTCCAGATATCTGCCCCTGTGCGTCCGGCAAGGCTTTCGCCGATTGCTGCGGCCCGTTCCTCGAGGGCAAGGCGCTGCCGCCAACCGCCGAAGCGCTGATGCGCTCGCGTTATTCGGCCTTCGCGACCGGCAATATCGATTATCTCGAAGAAAGCCTCATGCCCGGCACGCGGGAAGATTTCGACCGGGCCGCCGTCGGCGAATGGTCGACGTCCAGCGAATGGACCGGATTGCTGGTGCGCAGCGTCGAAGAAGGCGGGCCAAACGACGCCGAGGGCTATGTCGAATTCGTGGCCCAGTTCCGTCAGGAAGGCGCCGACCGGGTTCATCACGAGACCGGCCATTTCGGCAGAAAAGATGGCCGCTGGTACTATATCGACGGCACCATGGGCACGCGGCCCCGCACCGTCGTCAAGATCGGCCGCAACGATCCCTGCTCTTGCGGCTCGGGCAAAAAATACAAGAAATGCTGCGGGATGGCCGCCTGAGATTTTCGCTCGCCGCTAAAGACCTTCGTAAGGCCGGGACCTTAGGCTAGCGCAGCTTTCGTCTTCAGTGATCGAGCAGCCATGAGCTTCATTCCTGCCCCGTCTTTCTTCGATGCAGAACGCATGCGGGTTTATCCGCGCATGGTGGTCGCGGCCTATGTCATTGCCGCCATCGGCATCGTCGCAACCGCGACGTCGATGATCGATCTTTTCGGCAAGCCGCTCGGCTATGACTTCATCACGTTCTGGGCCGCTTCGCATCTGACGCTCGGCGGCGAGGCGGCGGCCGCGTTCGACGCCCACCGCATCCTCGCCGCCGAGCGGGTCGCCGTACCGGCAAACAGCAGCATATTTCTCTGGCACTATCCGCCGACTTATCAGCTTCTCGTCGCACCGCTGGCGTTGCTGCCCTATGGGTTCGCCTTTCTCGCTTTCGTCGGCGCGAGCATCGCCGCTTATGCATTGACGCTCTATAGGTTCGTCGATCAGCGCGTCGCCACCGGCCGCGACGCAATATTTTTGATCGTCGCTTTTCCCGGCGCTTTCATCTGCGTTTTCCACGGCCAGAATTCGCTTTATTCGGCTGCGCTTTTTGCGGGCGGATTGCTTGCCATGGAGCGTGGGCGGCCTTATCTCGCCGGTTTTGTTCTCGGGTTTCTTGCTTATAAGCCGCAACTCGGCCTTCTCATCCCGATTGCGCTTTTCGCATCGCGCGAATGGCGGGTCTTTTTTGCAACCGGCGCGACGGCGCTTGGTTTTGCCGCGCTGGCGACGTTTATTCTCGGCCCCGATCTCTGGCTGGCCTTCTTCAAGGACATGCCACTGGTGCGCGAGATCATGGAGGCCGGTCTCCTGCCCTGGCACAAAATGCCAAGTGCCTTCGTCTTCTTTCGCTACCTCGGCGTACCGGCTTTCTATTGTTATGCGCTGCAGGCCTTGACCGCGCTCGGCGCCGCGGCTTGCGTCGCGCTCATATGGTGGCGTTGCGGGGCCAACCGTCTCTCATGGGCGGTGCTCGTCTCAGCGACGCTCCTTGTGATGCCCTATACGTTCGACTACGAGCTTGCGATGTTGGGACTTCCTCTCATCCTTCTCGCAAACGACATGGCGGCGCGCGGCGCAACGCGGCCCGAAAAGATCGCGCTTATCGGTCTCTACGCTTTCCCGGTTCTTCTCGCGCCGGTGGCCGAGCACACACATTTTCAGATCGGTTTTCCGATGCTTCTTCTCGCGCTTGCCCTCTCGGTCCGGCGAGCGTCGCGGGCGCTCTAGCGGCTTTCCGACGGGCGGTCGCCGCCAAAGGCGACGCCGCGTTTCTCGATGCCGATAGCGGCAAGGCCCGCGAGCAGCAAGGCGACGACGGCAACCGTGATCGAGAGAGCGAAGGCATAGTTTCCGCCGCGCGCTTGCGCTATTTCGGCCTGCAAGGTGGCATTTGCGGAGGCGAGCAGATTGCCGAGCTGATAGGCAAAACCGGGAAATGTGCTTCTGACTTCATCGGGCGAAAGTTCGTTCAGATGCACCGGCACGATGCCCCATGCGCCCTGCACGGCGAATTGCATCAGGAAAGCGCCGATGCCGAGCAACCACGGGCTTGAGGTCAATGCCCAGAGCGGGATCACCGGAAGCGCGCAAAGCGCCGCGACGACCATTACGCGGCGGCGTCCATAGATTTCCGACAGATGCCCGCAGGTGAGGCCGCCGACAATCGCGCCGATATTGTAGATGACGGCTATCAGCCCGACCGTATGCGCGTCGAAGCCGCGCTGTTCGCGCAGGAATGTCGGATAAAGATCCTGCGTGCCGTGGCTGAAGAAGTTGAAAGCGGTCATCAGCAGCACGGCATAGAGGAAGAGGAGCGCATTGCGACGGATCGCATCGACGATGCCGGAGCCGCGTTTGCCCTTCTCGCGGGCAAGGAAAGTCGGCGATTCCTCGACATGGCGGCGGATATAGAGAACGAGGAGCGCCGGCAGGGCGCCGATCATGAACATGCCGCGCCAGCCGATATGCTCAAAGAGGAGGCCGAAGACGACGGAGGCGATGAGATATCCCGACGGATAACCCGCCTGCAAAATGCCCGAGACGACGCCGCGCGCGCGGGGCGGGATCGTTTCCATCGCAAGCGAAGCGCCGACGCCCCATTCGCCGCCCATCGCGATGCCATAGAGTATGCGAAGCGCGATGAAGACCGTCAGGCTCGGGGCGAAGCCGCTGGCGAATTCGAGGACCGAATAAAGGATCACATCGACCATCAAGGTCGGGCGGCGTCCGAAGCGTTCTGCGGCGAGCCCGAAGATCAGCGCGCCGAGCGGCCGGACCATCAGCGTCAGCGTGATCGCGTAGGTGACGGCCTTGATGTCGGTGGTGAACTCGGCGGCGACGTCCTTGATGACGAAAACAAGGATGAAGAAGTCGAATGCGTCGAGGGTCCAGCCGAGATAACTGGCGAGGACCGTTTTACGTTGCTGAAGGGTGAGAAGGCGAAGTTCCGACAGGAAGGACATATTCTCTCCTCGCAACGCGTCCGGGCCAGGCTTTGAGAACACCATAACCGAAATGATTTCGGTGCCGAAAGCCCGTCCAAGCCTTTCCAGTCTCACGCCTTTGTGATCCAATCCGGCCCGCGAAAACAATGCGCCTCGTATAAAAGAGCGCCATCGCGATAATCGGGAGGATGGGATTTGGATGCGATGAAAGAACTCGGCGACGTGCGTGAGGCGATCGAGAACGATCCGCATCCTTCGTCTTCAGCGGCACCATCTCTCTCCGCGACGGGGGCGCCCGCCGCCGACCTCAAGGGTCAGATGAGCTGGGCGATTTTCGAATGGGCCCGCGACCCTTACGTCATCATCGTCACGATCTATATTTTCGCGCCCTATTTCTCGAACACGGTGGTCGGCGATCCGATCCGCGGCCAGGCGATCTGGGGCAATATCAACAGCATCGCCGGTTTCATCATTGCCTGCTTCGGCCCGATCCTGGGCGCCATCGCCGATACGGGCGGACGGCGCAAACCCTGGCTCATCGGCTTTGTCGCCGTCATGGTCCCGGCGATATTCGCGCTCTGGTGGGCGCTGCCCAGCGGCGAGGGACTTGGCATTTATCAGATCGCGGCGCTCTTCATCATTGTCTCGGTCGCTTTCTCATTCACCGAGGTCTTTCACAATTCGATGCTGCCTGCGGTCGCGCCGCATGAGCGCATCGGATTTTTATCGGGACTGGCGCTGGCGCTTGCCAATGCGGGCGCGCTGCTCATCCTTTGCTTCATGCTCTATGCCTTCATGCTGCCCGGCCATGTGAACTGGAGCTTCATTCCCGACAAGGCGCTTTTCGGGCTCGACGTTTCAATGCATGAAAACAGCCGCATCTCCGGTCCGATCACCGCGATCTGGCTTTTCGTCTTCACGCTGCCGCTTCTCTTCTTCACGCCGGATGTGAAGCCGATGGGCAAGATCAACAAACGCAAGGCGGTCGTCGACGGCATCGGTCGCGTCATCAAGACGGTGCGGCAGGTCAAACATTACCGCAATGTCGCGACCTATCTGATCGCGCGCATGTTCTTCAATGATGGCCAGACGGCGGTGCTCATTTTCGGCGGCGTCTATGCGGCAGGCGTTTTCAAATGGGATGCGCTGACGCTAACGATCTACGGCATTATCCTCTCGATCTTTGCCGTCGGCGGCGGATTCTTCGGCGGCTGGCTCGACGACAAGTTCGGTTCGAAGCGCGCGATCCTCACCTCCATCGGCGGCACTTCCATCGGCATCGTGCTTGCCGTCTCGATGACGCCGACCAGCATGCTCTTCTTCATTCCCTACGATCCGGCGAGCCCGCCGCTCTGGGATCTGCCTTTCTTCCGCACCACGCCGGAACTTGCCTATCTCGTGGTCGTGCTTGTCGTCGCGATCTGCATCACGGCGGCCTATGCCAATAGCCGCACGATGCTGGCGCGCATCGCGCCCGCCTCCAAGATGTCGGAGTTCTTCGGGCTCTATGCTCTTTCGGGCACGGCGACGGCTTTCATGGGACCGCTGCTTGTCGGTGTGGCGACGACTTATTTTCACAGTCAGCGCGCCGGTTTTGCGTCGATCCTGATCCTGATGGTGATCGGGCTCTGCTTGATGCTTTTCGTTCGCGAGACGCGCGCGGAGGCGATTGATTGACCACGTTACGGGCGAATGGCGAACCGGCGAGCACACTCGCCCAGGCCGCGTGGGTTTGCTACGAGTGGGCGAACCAGCCTTATTTTTCTCTCGTCACGATTTTTCTCTTTGCGCCCTATCTCACCGCGACGGTGATCGCCGACCCCGTGCATGGCCAGGCCGTCTGGGGCTATACGCAGGCGATGGCCGGTATCATCATCGCGTTGTCGAGCCCGCTGCTGGGTGCGATGGCCGACGCAGCGGGACCGCGCAAGCCGTGGATCGTCTTCTTCACGATTTTTTGCACCGTCGGCTGTTTCGGCCTCTGGATCGCGGTGCCCGGCGCGCCGGTTTTGCCGGTCATGCTGTCGTTGATCGTCGCTTCTGTCGGCATGGAATTCGCGATCATCTTCGCCAATGCCATGTTGCCGACGATCGCTTCCGAGCGGCGCATCGGTCTGATTTCGGGCATCGGCATCGGCGTCGGGCAGCTTGCCGCAATCTTCGCGCTCATCATCGTGCTCGTCACGCTGCAGCTTCCGGGCGTCGTCCATGCAGCCTTCATTCCCGACGCGCCGATGTTCGGCCTGTCGAAGGCCGCGCATGAAACAGATCGCATCGTCGGCCCGATTTCCGGCGTCTGGTTTTTCGTCTTCATGCTGCCGCTGCTGCTTCTCGTGCCCGATCAAAAGCGTCGCGGCCTGTCGCGTGCCGAGGCGGCGAAGGCGGGTCTCGTGCGTCTCGGTCATACGATCACCAAGGCATGGCACTTTCGCAACGTCGCGCTTTATCTCCTGTCGCGCATGGCTTTCTATGACGGCATGAATGCGATCTTCGTCTTTGGCGGTATTCTCGCCGCGACGACCTTCCATTGGGGTGCAATGGAGATGGCGGTCTATGGATTGTGGGCGACGTTCTTTGCCGCCTTCGGCGCCTTCGTCGGCGGTTGGGTGGATCAACGCTACGGTTCCAAGAAGACGCTGATGGTCTCGCTCGCTCTGGCGCTCGTCTCTTTCGTCATCCTGATTTCATTCGATCGCGACCGGCTGTTTTTCGTCATTCATGTGCCGGTGGCGCCAGACGCCAAGGCCTTCACGACCTTGCCGCAGCAGGCTTTCCTGCTCACCATCGCCTTTTTCGGATTGATGGCGGGCCCGACCATCGCCTCGAGCCGCACCATGCTTGCGCGCATCGCGCCGGTCGAAATGATGACGGAGTTCTTCGGGCTTTATTCGCTCGCGGGCAAGGCGACGACCTTCGTCGCGCCGCTGCTGATCGGCCTCGTCACCGCCTGGAGCGGCAGTCAGCGCATCGGTTTGATGATCGTGATCCCGCTTATCATCATCGGCATCGCCATGCTCGCCTTCGTCAAGGAAGAGCGCGCGACGGCTATCGAGTAAAGCAAGCGGCTGACGACAAAGAGTGGGCCCCGGATCAAGTCCGGAGTGACCACTTCTTCTGATGTCTCAATGCCGGAAGTGGCGCATTCCCGTCATCACCATGGCAAGGCCCTTCTCGTCGGCGGCGGCGATGACTTCATCGTCGCGCATCGAACCGCCGGGCTGGATCACAGCCGTGGCGCCTGCTTCGGCGGCGGAGAGAAGCCCGTCGGCGAAGGGGAAGAAGGCGTCGGACGCAACGACTGAACCGACGGTCGCGGGAATTTTCAGACCGGCGGCTTCGGCGGCGTCCTGCGCCTTGCGCGCGGCGATGCGGGCGCTATCGACGCGGCTCATCTGCCCGGCGCCGATGCCGACGGTGGCGCCTGCCTTCACATAGATGATGGCGTTCGACTTCACATGTTTGCAGACGCGGAAGGCGAATTTGAGATCGATCATTTCCTGCGCCGTCGGCTGACGCTTCGTCACCACGCGAAGATCGAGCGTATCGACGCGGCCATTGTCACGCGACTGGACGAGCAGCCCGCCTGCAACCGACTTCACCGTGAGGCCCGGCGCGGAGGCGTCCGGCAGACCGCCGGTGATGAGAAGGCGGAGGTTCTTTTTCGCACCGATGATGCGGCGTGCGTCTTCGTCGGCGTCGGGCGCGATGATGACCTCGGTGAAGATCTTTGCGATCTCTTCCGCCGTTTCGCCGTCGAGCGGGATGTTCGAGGCGATGATGCCGCCGAAAGCCGAAACCGGATCGCAGGCGAAAGCCTTGCGGTAAGCATCGGCGAGCGACGAGCCCGTGGCGACGCCGCAGGGGTTCGCATGTTTGATGATCGCGATGGCAGGCGCGAGCTTCGGATCGAATTCGCCGACGAGTTCGAAAGCCGCGTCGGTGTCGTTGATGTTGTTGTAGGAAAGCTCCTTGCCCTGAAGCTGCGTCGCGGTCGAAACGCCGGGACGGCTTTCGCCGGTGACGTAGAAGCTTGCGAGCTGATGCGGGTTCTCGCCATAGCGCAAGGTCTGCTTCAGCTTGCCGCCGAAAGCGCGGTAGTCGGGCGCTGTGTCTTTCAACTCGTCGGCGAACCAGTTCGAGATCGCGGCGTCATAGGCGGCGGTGCGCGCATAGGCCTTGTGGGCAAGATGCTTGCGGAGTTTGAGCGAGGTACCCTTGTTGGCCTTGATTTCCTCAATCACCGAGGCGTAGTCGCTGCCTTCGACGATGACGGCGACATAAGCATGGTTCTTCGCCGCCGCGCGGATCATCGCCGGACCGCCGATGTCGATATTCTCGACACATTCGTCGTAAGCCGCGCCCTTGGCCACCGTCGCCTCGAAGGGATAGAGGTTGACGCAAAGGAGGTCGATCGCGCCGATGCCATGCGTGTCCATCGCCGCCTTGTGGTCTGCGTCGTCGCGTACCGCGAGCAGGCCGCCATGAACCTTGGGGTGCAGCGTCTTGACGCGGCCATCCATCATTTCGGGAAAGCCGGTGAGGTCGGACACGTCCTTCACGGGAAGCCCGGCATCCGCGATCGCCTTGGAGGTGCCGCCGGTCGAGATAAGTTCGACGCCCGCCTCGTGCAGGGCGCGGGCGAAATCGATAAGCCCGCTCTTGTCGGAGACGGACAGGAGGGCGCGGCGCACCGGCTGGAGGTCGGCGGCTTTGGGAAGGATTTTGGTGGAAACCATGGGCGGCACTTTCGGATGACTGGCGAGGCTGGCGGTGGCCGGGCGATAGCACGAAACGAGGCGCGCCGCCAAGGCAGGCGGGTGCGGCCTATTGGGGGTCGAGCGCCGGAAGTTCCGGCGCCGGGGCGTCGTCAGCCTTGGCATGGGCCGGATGCCGCGTCGAAAGCCGCTTCCAGGCCCAATTGACCTTGGCTTCGTTGCGGAAGACCGCGCCCGAAATGACGATCTGCTCGGCTCGCCGGGTCGGCTCTCCGGCACCCAGATAGACGCTCTCCTCCAGCGAAATCGGCACCGGACCGCCGGCACCGAGGGCGCGGAACTGCCAGCCGTCCCCGTTGGGGAGCAAAACCAGCACGTTCGAGCCGTCATGGGCGAGCGAGGCGCGGGCATCGGGATGGAGATGAAAGCGGATGGTGAATGACGGGTCCACCGGGCGCTTGTGCCAATAGGTTGGTTGCCAGGGATAGGGCGCGCTCGCCGCGTCGCCTTCGACCAGCAGATCCTCGCCGCGCAGTTCTTCACCGGCGGCGCTCAGGAAAAGCCTGCGGCGATGGACGAGGCCGAAGCGTTTTTCATAGCCGTTATGGCTCGCCTCCAGCCAGATGCCCGCATCGTTTTCATTGCGACGGCTTTCGACGCGGCTCGGGCCTTCCATCAGCCGGGCGCCGAGAAGGGCGCGGCCGATTTTTGCGCGCAAAATACGGGCCGAGGACGTATCGGCCAGGACGAGCGTCGATTGCGCGGCGGTGGCGCGGCTTGCCGCTTCCCAGTCGGGCCCGAGAACGCGGGTCGAACCGCAATTGACGACAAGGCGGGCCTTGCCAGCGCTCATCTCGAAAGAGAGGCAACCGGCATGGGCCGCGTGGCTGTAGCGGCCGGGAGGCGGCGGGCCCGTATCGGCGACGATGTAACTCGGACCGGCCGTCAGACGCTGATAACCCGAATGCGGTGCGAAGCCGAAAGGACGACCCTTGGCGTCGTCATATTCGAGCGCCGCGTCAATCGCGCCTTCGGGGCCTTCATTCGCGCCGTTGAATAGCGCCAGCCGTCCGTCGCCGTGGCGGAAGAAGCGCAGCATTGGCATCATGCGATCGATGGCGTTGCGGATCGGCTCCGGCACTTCGATGTTGCGCGTGTTCAAGGCTTCGCGCAGCGAGATCACGTCGAGTGCGATGGAGAGAATGGCACCAGGGTTGCGGCTGACGTGACCGCCATCGGCGAGAATTTGCCGGTCGAGTTCGCGGCAGACGAGACGCAGGCCTTTGTCGAGGCGCTTTTGGCCTTCCGACAGGCAGAGGCCGGAAAAGGCGAGACCGACGGCAGCGGTGAAACGCGGCTCGCCCGCCGGTGCGAAGGCGGCGGTGCGCGCGAGATGGCGAGCCTGCCGCGCCATGTTGCGCAGAAGCGTCGAACGGTAAATGAGATCGGAGCCGTCGATGATCAGCGCGCCGTTCGAGACCCAAGAGGTCAGGCGACGGCCGATGACGTGCGGACGCCAGGCGATGTCATTCCAGTTGCCTGCCTCGATGATCCAGCGGGCGACGAGCGTTTGCGCATAGGTGCGCGCGGCGTCTCCGCCCGCCATCGTGAAGTGCCGGAGCCAGGAAAAACCGTGCAGTTCCTCGCTCCAGGTTTCGCTCGGCGCGGCGGCATCGAAGGGCGTGCTGCCGTCGGTGCGGACTTGCCCGCCGGGCAGCGACCAGCGGCCCTGAAAAAGCGCATCCGCCGTTTCGGCGCGGCCGGGACGAAGATCGCGCGGATAGAGAACCATCTGATCGGGCATCGGCCCTTGCAGCGACTGACCGTAGAGCCAGCTTGCATAGGCACGTGCGAGCGCTCTGTCGCGCAGGCGCACGAAAGCGGCGACGGCAAGGTCTGTCGCGCGGTTGCCGGGCGGCATCGCGTAATGCGCCGGCGCCGATTGCGCATCGGGGAGCGGAGCCGTTATCGGCAGTGGATCGAGTTCGGCATCCCTCATGGACCTAGTGCCGCCTCCTGGCGGTTTCCGGCGGAAGCGGGGCCGTTCAAGCGCCTCCGCGAAGGGTTGCGATGTTCTTTGCATAGGCGGCTTCCCCGCCTTTGAAAGTGGCTGTGCCGGCGACCAGCACGTTTGCGCCCGCCGCGATGGCGCGCGGTGCGGTTTCGAAATTGATGCCGCCATCGACTTCAAGCTCGATGGCGCGGCCCGTCGCATCGATCAGCTTACGGATGGTTGCAATGCGGGCGATCTGGCTTTCGATGAAGCTCTGGCCGCCGAAACCCGGATTGACGCTCATCACCAGCACGAGATCGATATCGCCGATCAACGGCTCGAGACGACCAAGCGGCGTGCCCGGATTGAGCACGAGGCCGGGCTTTGCCCCCGCGGCGCGGATCGCCTGAATGGTGCGATGCGGATGGGGGCCGGCTTCGGGATGAAAGGAAATGATGTCGGCACCCGCCTTGGCGAAGGCGTCGATATAGAGGTCGACCGGCGCGATCATCAGATGGACGTCGAAGATTTTCTTCGTGTGCGGACGCAGAGCTTTCACGACATCGGGGCCGATGGTGATGTTGGGCACGAAGTGGCCGTCCATCACGTCGATATGAATGTAGTCGGCGCCCGCCTTGTCGATGGCGCGGACTTCCTCGCCGAGTCTGGCGAAGTCCGAGGCCAGAATGGATGGGGCGATCTTGATGGGAAGCTTGCCGGTCATTGAACCCTTGAGAACCCCGATATCGTCGGCTGTCGCCTGAACTGACACTATATCTTGCTGAATTCAGTGATTAACAGCTTGAATCTTCAGGTGCAAGGCAGAGTGAAGATCAGGCTCTGCGGACCAGCCGCGCCGCGTAAAAACCGTCAAGACCGCCTTCTCGAGCGAGGTGACAGGGAAGGGTGCGCAGGTCGCCCGTAGGCGTGATCGCTTCGGCGAGACCACCGATTTCGCTTGCCGTGACGGGCGCGCGGGTGAAACCGGGGTTGGCGACCAGAAACGCGTCGATCTGTTTGGGGCCTTCTTCGGGTTCGAGCGAGCAGGTGCAATAGACGAGTGTACCGCCGGGAGCCAGGAGCGTGGCGGCCTGTGTGAGCAGGCGAGCTTGAAGCAGGGCGAGGCGGTCGCGGTCGGCGGATGTTTTCAGATGCAGCACATCTGGATGGCGGCGCGCGGTGCCGGTCGCCGTGCAAGGTGCATCGAGCAGGATGAAATCCCATAGGCGGCCCGGTTCGAAATTCGAGGCATCGGCTGTGACGACGTCGGCGGTGAGGTTGAGGCGCGCGAGGTTTTGCGTCAGACGCTGCAGGCGCGGGGCCGAGCGGTCGAGCGCCGTGACGTTCGCGCCGCGTGCGGCGAGCCATGCGGTCTTGCCGCCCGGTGCGGCGCAGAGGTCGAGCACGTCGCGGGCTTTGGTGTCACCGAGCAAGCGCGCCGGGAGCGCGGCGGCGGCGTCCTGCACCCACCATGCGCCTTCCTCGAAACCTTCGAGGTTTTCGATACGGCCCGCAGAGGCGAGACGCAGCGAACCTGTCGGCAATAAGGTTGCGCCGAGACGTTCAGCCCAAAGCGCGGCGTCCTCTTCGTTCTTCACGCTGAGATCAAGCGGGGGTTCGGCGAATTGCGCCCGGATGATCTGCCGGGTTTTGATTTCACCATAGATGCCGATCCAGCTTTTCCAGAGCCAAGGTGCGAGCGCAGCACGTTCGGCATCGATGCCCTCGCGCAATGTCGCTTCTTCACGCAGCAAGCGACGCAGCAATGCATTGACCAGCGATTTGAAATGGCGGGCGTCGGCGTCGCGCGACGCGGCCTCGACCGCGAGATCGACGGCGGCGTGATGCTTCACATCGAGAAAGAGAATTTCGGCAATTGCGGTGCGCAGGATGGTTTGCGTGATCCCGGCGCTGCGCGGCAGTTTCTTGTCGAGAAGACGTTTGACGATCAGGTCGATCTCGCCGAGATGGCGCAGGGTCGTCGCGGCGATGGCGCGGGCAAAGCCACGATCGGCGGGCGCAAGCTCGGACAGCGGCGGGCGTCCGGCTTCCTCCGCGAAAGCCTCATCCAGAGCGCGTTTTTGCACCAGCACGGCGGAGACAAGGCGATGCGCGCCTTGTCGTGCCGCGAGGCCGGGGTCGATTGTCTTGGTGCCGGTGTCGGTCATGCCGCGAGGTTAAAGCACAGGCGGCGGCTTGAGGCTACTTTACCGGCGGCAAGGTAATCGGGTCGGGAGCCTGTGAGGCCGGCCAGGGGCGGTTATATTTCGCCATGATCTCGCCCGTCGCCTTTTCCCAGCGTTCTTTGCCAAAGGCCTTGTAGGTCTGGAACGGATTGCAATATTCGCGCATCCGAAAAGCCCGGCCGTTCTTGTTGGTGATGAGCGAGAAATAGCGCTGCGTGTAACGCCCTTCGTCGGCGGTCGGACCGCCGCCATGAGACTCTATAATGATCGTGTCGGGATCGGAGGTGGGATAAGCGCCGACGACGGCGGTGGAAAAGCGCGGCACCACGCTCAATAGCAATTCCATGAATTTGCCGGTCGCCTCGCGTCCGATCACGCAAACGGGCGTCTCGAACATCGGCCCTTCCCAGATCGCATCTTCGTGCAGAGCTTCAAGCCAGATCTGGCGCTGTTCCTCCAGCGTCGTGATCTCGCCGCCGAAAGCATCGCCGATGGTTTTCTTCGCGGTCATGTCCATCTCCCCGATTTCGGCCGTCTTGATGCCGGGCCGATTGATCGGGTCGATGTTAGGCCCGGTTTGTTGAGCGTGTCGAGCCGTTCCGCATTGACGTCGCGGAAGCGCCAGTTGGGTGTTTCGCTCAGTAAGCGGATGAAATCAACCCCAGGGGCGGCCTTGCGCGCGACCGGCCTCCGCCGCGATTTCGCGCAGGCGGGCGATACGGTTTGCCGTTGCCGGGTGAGTCGAGAAAAGATTTTCGCGCCCGCCGCCGAGCAGCGGATTGACGATGAACATATGGGCGGTGGCAGGGTTCGCTTCCGCTGCCGCGTTCGGAACGCGATGCGCGGCGCTCTCGATTTTCTCCAGCGCGGAGGCAAGCCAGAGCGGGCGGCCGGAAATCTCCGCACCCATTTTGTCGGCTTCATATTCGCGCGTGCGGCTGATCGCCATTTGCACGAGACCCGCCGCCATCGGTGCGAGGATTGCCAGCGCAATCGTGCCGATGATGCCGCCGCGTTCGCGATTGCCGCCGAAGAAAAAAGCGAAATTCGCCAGCATCGAGATCGCGCCGGCAATCGTCGCGGTGATCGTCATGGTCAGCGTATCGCGGTTCTTGATGTGGCTGAGCTCGTGAGCCAGGACGCCCGCGAGTTCCTCGGAAGACAGAGCTTCAAGAAGACCGGTCGTCACCGCGACGGCGGCGTGTTCGGGATCGCGGCCTGTCGCGAAGGCATTGGGCTGCGGCTGATGCATGATGTAGGTCGCAGGCATCGGAAGCCCGGCATTCTCGGCAAGCCGGCGGACGAGGCGCACGTAATGCGGGGCGCCCGCTTCATCGATGCGCTCGGCCCCGTGCATCGACAGGACCATTTTGTCGGAATTCCAATAGGCAAAAAGGTTCATCGCCGCCGCAACGGCAAAGGCGATCATGGCGCCGGATACGCCACCGATCAGATAGCCCAGGCCCATGAAGAGGGCGGTCATGGCGGCGAGGAGAATGGCAGTCCTGAAGCTGTTCATATTCTTTCTGTGTTTCGTCTTCTATTCTTGCGGCGCATCTGGTGCCGCACTATCGCGCTTTGTATATGTAGGGTCTGCAAGACAGCTTCAAGCGAGCGATCCCATGACGGACAAAGGCGAGGAAAACCCCAAGGTTCTAAGTCCTGCGGCGGAACGCGCGCTGGCGGAAGCCGCCGCGCGCCGCAAAGCCGCTGATGAAGCGCGCGCCTCTGCGCCGCGCCCACGCGAGTTCAATGGGCCCAAGGGCGCGGGAACCGGCGCCGAGCCGACGCGTTATGGTGATTGGGAAGTGAAAGGCATCGTTTCGGATTTTTAAATCCAGATGTGTCGTGCCTGCCGGGCGGGGGCCTGGAGACGTTCTTGGGTTTGCCGTCGCTGCCACCCGATCCTCGCAATACATGGATTTCGGTTTTCCTGCGCCTCGTCATTCTGGCGGCGCTGGGAGTTGGCGCCTGGTACGGTCTGCATGCGCTGCCCAATTTTCTCAATCCTTTTTCACCCATCGAACTCACCGACGAGCCAAGCGCGCTGACCAATGTGAAGCTGCGCCTCTTGCAGCATCGCTATGAGGCCTGCATCGCCACCATCAAACGGCGCAGCATCGGCATCGTGCGGGATCGCATCGTCTCGAAAGATCCCAGCTGCGGGACGGATGAGGGCGTGCGTCTCAAACAATCTCTGATTTCCTATGGCGGTAGCGTCGAAGCGACTTGCGGTTTGATGGCGGCGCTGATGATCTGGGAGCGTCATTCCGTTCTGCCGAAGTCGCAGGCGCTTCTGGGCAGTCCCGTCACGCGGGTGCGCACTTACGGAACCTACTCCTGTCGCAATGTGAACCACGTGCTTGCCGGACGGCGCAGCGAACATGCGACGGCCAACGCCATCGACATTGCCGGTTTCGATCTCGCAGACGGGCGCAAGATTTCGGTGGTGAAGGATTGGGGCAAGGATACGGATGAAGGGCGCTTCCTCGTCGCCGTGCATGACGATGCCTGCGGCATCTTCAGTGCGGTGCTCGGACCGAAATTCAACAAGCTCCATGCCAACCACTTTCATTTTGATATGGGGATTTGGAGCATTTGCCGGTAAGCGCGGTCCGCGGTTCGTGTTACCGAGGTTCGCCTCGTTTCAGGAATCCGGCCAGATGATTCGCCTCCTCATTTTTCTCTCTCTGTTCTTCGCCGCGTTCGTCTCGCAAGACGCGCGCGCTGCGGAAGTCATAGAAGGCCCGGTGGAAGCTGACGTGGTGCGCGTCATCGATGGCGACACGCTGAAGCTCGAGGTTCATATCTGGCTCGGGCAAACCGTCGAAGTCGATGTGCGTGTCGCGGGCATCGATGCGCCGGAGCTCAAAGGCAAATGTCCGGCTGAACGCGCGAAAGCGGCGGAGGCGCGGGACTATCTCACAAGCCTCGTCGGCGATCGCGCCATTCGCATCGCGCGAATCCGCAACGACAAATATGGCGGACGCGTCATCGCCGATGTATCGGAGCCGGAGATCGGCGATGTTGCCTCGGTCATGCTGGCGCGTGGATTGGCGCGCGCCTATGACGGCGGCAAGCGCGAGCCCTGGTGTCAGGCGGGAAGCTAAGCTTCACACGGGCGTAAAAAAAGGTTTCAGCATCGTCTGCAGCGCGGATGTCAAATCGCGCGCATGTTGTCTGGAATTTTCCTCCGTCGCGCAGACGAGCGCGGCTTCCGTTACCGCGCCTGCGATCAGTTGCGCAATGGCGTCGATCTCGCGCTTCGTCGCACGCCCGGCGAGCGAAAGGTCGAGCGGCACACGTATCATGCCGCCGAAATGACGTGCATCGACGTCGCGCCACGCCTGCCATCCAAGGACAGCGGGACCGTCGATCAAAAGAATCTGGCGGAACGTCGGACCGGCGATCGCGGTCAGATATTTCAGCGTGCCGCGGCCGACGGCATCCAGAATATCCGACGCGTTTTGCGCCGCCGGCGGAATGAGTTCGGCGAGTTCGGCGCTCAGCTCCTCGAAGATGCGGGCGAAGATTTCTTCCTTGGCATTGAAATGATGATAGACGGCGCCCTTCTTCACGCCAGCGCGGGCCGCGATGTCGTCGATGCTTGTCGCAGCAAAGCCATGCGCGGCGAAGAGATGTCTCGCCGCCTCAAGGATTGCGCCAATGGTCGCGTCTCGCCGTTCCGCCTGTGTCGCCATGCCGTTTTATATCAGGATTGACATTGAGACCGTCAGTCCGTATTTACAGACTTATAGTCTGTAAATGGAGGAGGCCATGGACGCATTATCGGAATTGCTCTGCTTCACGGGTGCGTTGTTGTTCCTGCTCGGACTTTTGACCGGTTTCGGCATTCCGGGATTTCGCAGTCCGCGCATCGGCTTGTCGGCGCATCTAGCCGCCATTGAAAGTGGGCTCGGGCTTGTCGCCTTCGGGCTTTTGTTGCCGCATCTCACGCTGTCTCCGGCCTGGGCGCAGATCATCGCCCAGACGCTCTGGATTTCGCTCTATGTGCTTTGGATAGGGCTTGTTTTCGGCGCAGCCTACGGAACGGGTAAGGCGCTCCCCATCGCCGGTGCGGGTCATGCCGCCGGGCCGGGGCAGGAAATGACGGCGCGCATTCTCGTCGGCGGCGGATCGCTCGGCAGCGCGGCGGCGGTCGCCGCGCTGCTTTTGCAATGGCAGTGGATCGGCTGAGCGATCAGGCCTTGTTCTGACGGTTGTTGACCAGATCGTCGACAACGCCCGGATCGGCAAGCGTCGAGGTATCGCCGAGATTGGAAAAATCATCTTCGGCGATCTTGCGCAGGATGCGGCGCATGATTTTGCCTGATCGGGTTTTTGGCAGACCGGGCGCGAACTGGATCAGGTCGGGCGAGGCGATGGGGCCGATTTCCTTGCGCACCCATTGCACGAGCTCCTTGCGCAACTCGTCGCTGGAAGGTTCGCCCGCGTTCAAGGTCACATAGGCGTAGATGCCGGTGCCCTTGATATCATGCGGGTAGCCGACGACCGCGGCCTCCGCGACTTTCGGATGGGCGACCAGCGCGCTTTCGACTTCCGCCGTGCCCATGCGATGACCCGAGACGTTCAGCACGTCATCGACGCGACCGGTGATCCAGTAATAGCCGTCCTCGTCGCGGCGGCAGCCATCGCCGGTGAAATACATGCCGGGATACTGGATGAAGTAAGTATCGATGAAACGCTGATGATCGCCATAGACCGAACGCATCTGGCCCGGCCATGAATCCGCGATGCAAAGATTGCCGGAGGCTTCGCCTTCGAGCTTCTTGCCTTCCGCATCGACAAGCACAGGCTGCACGCCGAAGAAGGGTTTCGTCGCCGAGCCGGGCTTCTGCGCGATGGCGCCGGGCAGCGGCGAGATGAGGATGCCGCCGGTTTCGGTCTGCCACCATGTATCGACAATCGGGCAGCGTCCGTCGCCGACGACGCGGTGATACCAGAGCCAGGCTTCGGGATTGATCGGCTCGCCGACCGAACCGAGAAGGCGCAATGATTTGCGGCTCGTCTTCTTCACGGGTTCGTCGCCTTCGCGCATCAAGGCGCGCAACGCCGTCGGCGCGGTGTAGAAAATATTGACCTGATGCTTGTCGATCACCTGCCAGAAGCGCGAGCTGTCTGGATAATTTGGCACGCCTTCGAACATCAGCGTCGTCGCGCCATTGGCCAACGGTCCATAGACGATATAGCTGTGGCCCGTCACCCAGCCCACATCCGCCGTGCACCAATAGACGTCGCCATCGTGATAATCGAAGACATATTGATGCGTCATTGCCGCAAAGAGCAGGTAGCCGGCGGTCGTGTGCAGCGCACCTTTCGGCTTTCCCGTCGAGCCGCTGGTATAGAGAATGAAAAGCGGATCTTCGGCGTTCATGGTTTCAACCGGACAATCGGCCGAGACCTTCGCAGCTTCCTCGTCGTACCAGACGTCGCGGCCGGGTTGCATCGCGACATTGCCTTTGGTGTGACGCACGGTGATGACGCTTTTGACGCCGGGGCATTTCTTCAGCGCCTCGTCGGTATTGGCTTTGAGTGGAATTTTCTTGCCGCCGCGCACGCCTTCATCGGAAGTGATGACAATGTTCGAGTCGCAATCGACGATGCGGCCCGCGAGGCTATCGGGCGAGAAGCCGCCGAAGACAACGGAATGCACCGCGCCGATACGCGAACAGGCGAGCATCGCGAAAGCGGCTTCGGGAATCATCGGCATATAGATGGTGACGCGGTCGCCCTTCTTCGCGCCTTGTGCTTTCAGCACATTGGCAAAGCGGCAGACTTCTTCGTGAAGTTGCTTGTAGGTGATCGACTTTGAATCTTTCGGATCGTCGCCTTCCCAGATGATCGCCACCTGATCGGCGCGGTCGGCGAGATGGCGGTCGATGCAATTGACGCTCACATTGAGCGCGCCATCCTCGAACCACTTGATCGAAAGATTTTTCGGATCGTAGGAAGTGTTCTTGACCTTGGTGAAGGGTTTGATCCAGTCGATCCGCGTCGCTTCTTCGCGCCAGAACGTATCGGGGTCCCTGAGGCTCGCTTCATAAAGCGCCGCATAGCGCACATCGTCGATGATGGCGCGGGCTTTCCAGTCGGCGGAAACCGGGAAAAGATCGTTGCTCATGCGGACGTTTCCTTATCAGTCGAGCGGTTTTATTGCCGGTATTATGTAACGAGAGGTTTTGTGGTCAATCCGCGGACTTTTGCAGCGCGTCGCCCACGGCGCCTTCGGCTTCAAGCGCGTTGATCGCCTCGTCGGTGAGGCCAAGTTCGCCCAGCACTTCGCGCGTCTGCTCGCCGAGCCGCGGCGGATGGCGGCGAATGTTTGCCGGTGTCGCGCCGAAGCGAACGGGCGGGCGCAATGCGAAATAGGGTCCGGCCGACGGATGATCGTGGCGCTCGAAAAAGCCGACAGCCTTCAGATGCGGATCGTCCTGCAGATCGTCGAGGCGGTTCATCTTGACGATCGGAATCGAGAGCGGCATCAGCAGGTCGAGCCATTCCTCCGTCGTCTTCGTCTCGGTCAGTTCCTCGATCATCGCGTAAAGCTCACGGATATTCTGCGTGCGCGCCTTATAGGTCGCAAAGCGCGCATCGTTCTTGAAGACGCCGGGCCGTCCCGCGATCTCGAAGAACTGATCCCATTGCTTGTCGGAATAAGGCAGCAGACCGACGTAGCCGTTTTTCGTCTTGTAGGGCCGGCGGTCGGGATTGGTGACGCGGCCATAGGACCAGGGGCCTGTCGCCGGATCGAAGACATGGCCGTAGAAATGTTCGGCCAGTACAAAGCTCGTGATCGCTTCGAACATCGGCACTTCGACGAACTGGCCTTCACCGGTGCGCTCGCGGTGAAAGAGCGCCGCCGTGATCGCATTGGCCATGAAGAGGCCCGAGACCTTGTCGGCCATCAGCGTCGGCACATAGCGCGGCTTCGGATCGCCATCGACGCGCGAGAGAAGATCGGCCGAGCCCGACCCCGCCTGAATGAGATCGTCGTAAGCGGGCAGGCCCGCATAAGGCCCGTCCGAGCCGTAGCCCGCCGCATGGACGAAGACGATGTCGGGTTTGATCTTCTTGACATCTTCGTAGGCAAGCCCGAGGCGCTTCATGCCCTCATAGCGAATGTTCGAGGCCAGCACGTCGGCCGACGCGATCAGCTGCATCAGCGCGTCGACGGCGCTCTTCTTGCGCAGGTCGAGCAGCACGGAGCGCTTATTGCGATTGATGGTGAGGAAGATCGGCCCAAGGTCGTGGCCCGCGCCGTCCGGCACCTTGCCCGCCCAGCGCATGATATCGCCGCCCTGCCCGCCGCCGCCGGTGGGCGAGGGCGCTTCGACTTTAATGACGTCGGCACCGTAATCGCCAAGAATCTGCGTCGCATAGGCGCCGAAGACGACACTGGTCAGATCGATGATGCGCACGCCTTTCAGCGGGCCGGTGGCTTCGGTTCCGAGTTTCCTGGTCTCACTCACGGCTGACATCCTCCTGTCGCTTCTCGCGGCCCGCGCCATTCGTAAAGCGCGTCGGGAAGCTTTTCTTCGTTATCGCGCCCGTCGGTCAATCGCGCAAGCACTAGCCCGTGCCGTTCGTAAAAGCGCCGCGCGCCGCTGTTTTGCTGGAATGTCCAGAGCGAGAAGCCTTGCGGCCGCTGCGTCTTTACGGTGTCGAGAAGGGTCCGGCCGAGCGCATGGTTCTGCGTTGCCGGGTGAATATAGAGGTGGTCGAGCCAGGGCCCGTTTTCAGTGTCATGGATGGCGGCAAAACCCGCAATGCGCGGCGCGCCATAAAGTACGGTTTCCGCGACCCAGACTTCCAGCGTTTCGGTGACCGATTTGATGAAGGCGCGGGTCTCGGCGTGGGTATGAAGGTTCGGCAAATAGGGCATGGCGGCGCGGGCGGCGACAAAGACGTCGGCCACCTGTTGCCAGTCTTTTGCCTGGCCTCTGCGTGGTTCGATTTTCATTGGGAGTTCTCGCCTCCATCTCCATATTGGGAGGGAGATTATCAGGGCTTGGGCTCATGCGCGCGATGGCGCGGCGAAAGGCGGCGATGCAACTCCATCTTTCAAGCTGGCCGGAAATTGAAGACTATCTCAGGCGTTCGCGCGGGATCGTCATTCCCATCGGCTCGACCGAGCAGCATGGGCCGA
>DASYEM010000054.1:0-15731 GCA_036499025.1 Parvibaculum sp.
AACAGCGTTTCATGACCGAGTTGGATACAGCCGCTTCGAAAGCCACAGATCCAGATGCCGAAGGCGCGGCTTCGATCGGGCCCGTTCGCCGCAAACCCGATCTCGAAACGCGCATCGCCGCCGAACAGGTCCGGCTGCTGCTCGATCTCGGCGAAAGCAGCCGTTACACGATTTTCGGCGCCATCATCGTTGTCGGCCTCGCTTTTTATCCGACCGCGCCGGTCTGGGCGACCGGGGTCGTCATGGCCATTCAGCTTGTCGCTCAAATCTCCTTCGACCGGGTACGGGCGGGCTTCCGCGCCGACAACCAAGCTTCGCTGCGCGCCATGGTCTGGGCGCAACGCTATGCTGCCTGCACTTTCGTCAGCGGCCTGACCTGGGGCATAGGCGGGTTGTTGTGGTTGCCCGGCTCCTCCTTCGCGCATCAGGTTTTCTATACGCTGGTGCTTGCCTGCCTTGCGATGGCAACCGCGATCACGCGCGCCTCCTATCCGCCCGCCGTGGCCGTTTATGTGGCCACCGCCCTGACGCCGACGCTCATCATCTTGCTGACGTCGGGGGACCCGCTCGGCTTTGCGACCGTCGGGCTTGCCGCGCTGTCTCTCGTCACGATTGCCGGCTGGACGCGGCGTGTGAACCGCTCTTACCGCGAAGCCTTTCGCTTACGTTTTGAAAATGCCGATCTCGTCGAGCGCATGGCGCGCGCGCATGCGGCGACCGAGCAGAAACGCGCCGATGCCGAAGAGGCCGAGCGCCGCGCCAAGGCCGCCAGCGGCGCCAAGAGCGAGTTCCTCGACATTCTGAGCCACGAGGTTCGCACGCCGCTCGACACGCTGGCGCGCATGGCGCAGCAGCTTCGCGTCGAACCGTTGACCGATACGCAACGCAATCTGGCGCAGGCGATGAGCGAGTCGAGCCAGATGCTGCGACGTCTTTTCGACGACATGATCGATTATTCGCAAATGGAAGCGCATACGCTGGAACTGAAGCCCACAAGCTTCGATCCGGCGGATCTGGCCAAAAGCGTCGTGCGGCTGATGCGGCCGCAAGCGAAGGAGCGCGGGCTCTCGCTCGAACTCGATCTCGTGCCTGGCACGCCGCCGACCATGGTCGCGGACCCCGACCGCTTGCGGCAGGTGCTGGTCAATCTCGTTTCCAACGGTATCAAGTTCACCGAGACCGGCGGCGTCGTCATGCGCGTGCAACCCGTGGCGCTCGACGGTCAAATGCCGGGCTTGCGTTTCTCGGTGCTCGACACCGGCATCGGCCTGACCGCCGACGCGCGCACCAGACTCTTTGAGAGCTTCACCCAAGGCGAAGCCAGCGGCGGCGAAGGCCGGCCCGGCGGCATGGGGCTCGGACTTGCGGTTTGCGACCGGCTGATCGCGCTGATGGGCGGGCAGATCAACGTCGATAGCGCGGCGGGGCAAGGCAGCACCTTCTGGTTCCTGCTGCCGCGCGAGGCGGGGAACCCGATCATTTCAACCGCCGTTCCAGCCGAGGCGAGCCGCAGCACGGCGCGCGCGGAACGGCTGATCGACCACGATTATCTCTATGAGCTTGAACGGGAACTCGGCGCGGAGCGCACCACCGACCATATGGTCGAGACGCTGACGCGCATTTTGGAGCTTTACCGAAAGATCGAAGATGCCGGGAGCGGGCACGACACCGTGTCGCTGCGCGACAGCGTCGAGCTGCTGCAAAAGGCGGCGGGCGACATCGGCCTCGTCGCCATCGCCGATGTGGCGCATGACATCGGCCATGCGGTCGATCTCGGGCGCGGAGAAACGGCGCTGCATGACGTACCGCGTCTGCAACAGAAGATTACGGCGACCTGGAGCGCGCTCGCCAAGTCTTTCCCCAATCTCAGCATCTGACGTCTCTCATCGTCCCATTGGCGCGATGGCGGGTTATACTGCCTGGCAATGGCTCAATCTCCTTTCCACGATTCGACGGACATCCAGAGCGGAGGTCCCGTCCTTCCCGATGCGCCCGCTCTTGTCCCGGCGCGGATCGGCACGGGCGCGCATATGCGATGGGGCGCGCTCGCCGTCAGCGCCGATGGCGAAGTGGAGGAGCTTGAGGCGGAACAGGCGCTGGAAAAGCTGGCGCGCGAGACCGTCATTACCGTGCATCCGGGTTTCACCGCGCGGCGCATTGCTCTCGGACTTGGCAATAAGCGCAGCGGACGCGAGGCGGGGCCGAAGGTTCTGGATTTGCTGGAGCTCTTTGCCTTCGTGCATCCTGCCGCGCCCTGCCTGCCGACGCCGGGCGGGCTGGCGCGCGCGCTGGGTCTCGATGCCGGCGAGCTGCCCGAGACACAGGCGCTGATGCTGCATGAGGCGGCAGCGAAACTGCTCTCGACCTTGCAATCGCCGCATTATCCCGACCGGAGCGCGGCGGGACGCGTCGCCTGGCGGATGGCGGAAGCGGGCTGGGCTTGGGGCCCCGGCGTCGTCGCGGCGCTGCGCGATGTGATCGCGCGCGACGGCCGCCCGCAAACGGGACGCGGTTTCGACGTCTGGAACGATTTGCCCGAATGGGAAGACCGCGCACCGCGCGGCAACCCGAGTTCCATTCCGGTGAGCGAAGAAGATGCCCGCGCGCGGCTTGCGGAGCTTGTCGGCCCCGATGCAGAACGTCGAAGCGGGCAATCCGATTTCGCCGCCGAGACGGCGCGCGCCTTCAATGCGCGGGATTCTGCGGGCGCGCCCAATATCGTCATCGCGGAAGCCGGGACCGGCATCGGCAAGACGCTTGGCTATATCGCGCCGGCAAGTCTGTGGGCTCAACGCAACAAGGGCACCGTCTGGCTTTCGACTTATACGAAAAACCTACAGCGTCAGCTCGATCAGGAATTGACGCGGCTCTATCCCGACCCCGCCGAGAAAGCCGAGAAGGCCGTCATTCGCAAAGGGCGCGAGAATTATCTCTGCCTGTTGAATTTTGCCGAGATCGCCGACCGCGCCGCGTTGAGCGGCAATGCCGTCGCCGTCGGCCTCATTGCGCGTTGGGCGCGGGCGAGCCGCGACGGCGATATGGTGGGCGGCGATTTTCCGGCCTGGCTTTCGCAACGTCTGCCCGGCTTTGGCGAAGGGCGCGGCGCGCTCACCGACCGGCGCGGCGAATGCGTTTACACGGCATGCCCCTATTTCAAGAAATGCTTCATCGAAAAAGCGATCCGCAAAGCACGGCGCGCCGACATCGTGGTGGCCAATCATGCGTTGGTGATGCGGCAGGCGGCGCTCGATCAGGCCGTCGCCATGCTCGCGCCTGCCGCCAACAAGACGCCGGTCGAGGCGGCCGGCAATTCCGAAGATGAAGAACCGAGCGGACGGGAAGCGCGCTCGCGTTTCGTCTTCGACGAGGGGCATCATATTTTCGATGCGGCGGACGGCGCTTTCTCCACACATCTTTCGGCGGCAGAGACGGCGGAGTTGCGGCGCTGGATCAGAGGCGCGGAAGGTCAGAGGGGCCGGCGCGGGCGCGGCCTTGAAGACCGGATCGGCGATCTCGTCGGCGGCGACGAGATGGCGGAAGAAGCGCTCTCGGCCGCAATCAACGCCGCCGCCGCTTTGCCCGCCCCCGGCTGGGCCGGACGGTTCAATGACGGCGCGCCGCGCCGCGAGGCCGAACAATTTCTGGCGCTTGTCAGCACGCAAGTGCGCGCCCGCGCGGCGGAGGCCGATACGCTTTTCTCGCTCGAGGCCGAGATCGAGCCTCTGCTTGACGGCATCGAATTGGCGGCGCGCGCCTTCGATCTTGCGCTTGAGCGTCTCGCCATGCCGCTGCTGCGGATTGCAGAGCGTCTGCGCATCAGGCTCGATGCGGAAGCGGAAGACCTCGACACATCGATGCGCATTCGCATGGATGCGGCGGCACGCGGGCTCGAACGCCGTGCGAAACTGCTGATCCCGTCATGGCGCTCGATGCTGTCCGGCCTCGGGCGGCCGACACCGGAAATCTTCGTCGACTGGTTTTCCATCGAGCGTTTCGGTGGACGCGAGGTCGATGTCGGCATGCATCGGCACTGGCGCGATCCGAGCGAACCCTTCGCGGAAAGCGTGCTGGAGCCTGCGCATGGCGTCGTTATCACGTCCGCGACATTGCGCGACCGCCTCATTGACGATGTGGATGCCGATGACGGCTGGCAGTCGGCGGAGATCCGCACCGGCGTCAGCCATCTCGCGACGCCGGCGCGGCGCGCCTTCATGGTCTCGCCTTTCGATTATGCGGCACAGGCGCGCATCTTCGTCGTGCGCGATGTGAAGACCACCGACGTCGATCAGGTGGCTGCGGCCTACCGCGAGCTTTTTCTCGCGGCGGGCGGCGGCGGGCTCGGATTGTTCACCGCGATTCATCGGTTGCGCGCGGTGCAGGAACGGATGATCGCGCCGCTCGAACAAGCGGGACTGTCGCTTTACGCCCAGCATGTCGATGCGCTCGATACGAGTACGTTGGTCGATATATTCCGCGCCGAGCGCAATGCCTGTTTGCTTGGCACGGACGCGGTGCGCGACGGCGTCGATGTGCCGGGCTCTTCGCTGCGCATGATCGTCTTTGACCGCACGCCCTGGCCCCGGCCCGACATTCTGCACAAGGCCCGGCGCGAGCGTTTCGGCGGCGCGCGTTATGACGACATGCTGACACGGCTCAGACTGAAACAGGCTTTCGGGCGGCTCATCCGCAGCGCACGCGACAAGGGGGTTTTCGTGATGCTCGATTCACGTCTGCCGACGCGGCTCACTTCCGCCTTTCCGCCCGGCGTCGCGGTCGAGCGCGTCGGGCTGGCCGAGGCGATTGCGGGCGCGCGAGCCTTTCTCTCCGGCGAGCCCGAGCTTGCCGCGACGTTCGCTAAACCCTAAGCTCACGCGCCTTTTCAGTTTAAGGAATTCCGCATGTCGACGATCGCTCCCGAAACCGCCCTCATCTATGTCATGGTCACCATGAGCGCCGTCGACAGCGCCATGAGCGATAATGAGCTGCGCACCATCGGCGATATCGTGAAGCACCTGCCCGCTTTTCGGAAATTCGACGCCGCCCGGCTTATTCCGGTGGCGAAGGAATGCGCGGCGATCCTGCAGGAAGATGGCGGGCTCGATGCCGTGTTCGGACTGGTCAAGGATGCGCTGCCCGTTCATCTGCGCGAAACCGCCTATGCGGTTGCCGTCGAAGTGGCCTCGGCCGATCTGACCGTCGCGCAGGAAGAATTGCGCCTGCTGCAATTGCTGCGCGATGCGCTCGGCATCGAGAAGCTGATCGCGGCGGCCATCGAACGCGGCGCTCGCGCGCGCCACATGACGGTCTGATCTATTCGTCATCCTTGCAAGGACCGGAACCGGTCTTGCGCAATTCATCCTCGATCCGATCGTAGAAGGTGCGCAGGCAAGCGCCGCCTTCGGCCATCTTGTCGGTCTCGCGATGGATCAGCACCGGCGTCGCCCCGTCATAGGAATAGACATCGGCGCCATGTTCAGCGGCGCTGCTGCGCCAATGGCTGACAATTTCTTGCGACTCCGCGTCGAATTGCGGCGAAGTGATTTCATCAAGGCCCGGATTTTCGACAAACTTGCCTTCGTCTTTCGACCAGAGCCAATTTTGATAAGGCGTATTGGGGCCTGCGGGCACGAGACGCATCACGCGCAGATCGAGATAGCCGTCGAAATTGAGATCGAGAAGTTCAAAGCCGCTATTGGCGATGTCCGGCGGCAGGTTCGATTCGACCTTGTCCAAAACCTGGAACGGTTGAGGTTCGCCCTTGCGGCGGATTTCGATACGGTCGAGAACGCGCGTTCCTGTGGCCTTGTCGCTGTGCCAGATCAATGAAAAATCGAAACTCGGCAGCGACGGATTGATTTCGCTCTGACAGACGATGGGCGCGGTGTCGGTTTTGGTCGAGGGTTTCAAACAGCTGAAACCGCCTTCGAAGGTTTCGTCGCCCACCGGTTCGGTGGCGAAGGCGGGCAGAAAACCGCCCATCAGCACGGCGGCGATTGTCCACCCCAAAAGCCCCCGCATCGACATTCCGCTCTCCGGCCCCAGCATTCCGTTACGTCTGATCGGCGTCTATTCTAGCCGAGACGAAACGGCGGGGCATGTGACGTTCTTGCCGCATTCCGTTTCTATCGGCGGGCTTTTTCAAGAAGCCAAAGCCACCTTATAGTGCTGCCCGATTGCCCCGGCGTCCCTCTTGCGGGCGGCCACCCTCCCCAAACGGGTTTTGCCCAAAGGGTCTCTCGATGAGCGCCTTTCTTCTCGGCCATGAGCCGCTCATAAGGCTCGCCGGTTTCGCAGGCGTCTTCGCCGTCATGGCGCTTTGGGAAATGGCGGCGCCGAGGCGTGTGCTGGCACGGGGGCGGCGGCGCTGGCTGGCCAATCTTTCATTGAGCGCGACGGGCGCCTTGCTTCTCAGATTAGCGCTCCCCGCTCTCGCCGTCGGTACGGCGATCTGGGCACAGGATGCGCATATTGGATTTTTCAATCGGTTGGAGGTGCCGCCGATCCCGGCGACGCTCCTCTCGATCGTTGCGCTCGATCTTCTGATCTACGGCCAGCATGTGGCTTTTCACAAGGTCGGGATTTTCTGGCGTCTGCATAAGGTCCATCATGCCGACCCCGATATCGACGTGACGACGGGCGTGCGCTTTCATCCGCTTGAAATACTCGTCAGCATGATCGTGAAGATGGCGGCAGTCGC
This sequence comes from Parvibaculum sp., assembly GCA_036499025.1. GTDB lineage: Bacteria > Pseudomonadota > Alphaproteobacteria > Parvibaculales > Parvibaculaceae > Parvibaculum. The sequence continues at coordinate 6,698 of DASYEM010000054.1, forward strand.
CGCCCTCGGCGTGCCGCCTGTCGCGGTCTTGCTTTTTGAAGTTCTGCTCAACGGCACGTCGATGTTCAACCACGGCAATATACGGCTCAGCGAGACAGCCGACCGCGCGCTTCGCCGCTTCATTGTGACGCCTGACATGCACCGCGTGCATCATTCGGTCGAGCGCGACGAACATGACAGCAATTTCGGTTTCAACCTGTCGCTGTGGGACCGGCTTTTCGGGACCTATCGCGCCGCACCGCGCGATGGTCAGGGCATGCGCATCGGGCTTGCCGATTATGCCGACATCAAACCGACGCAGTTTCTGTGGAGCCTTGGGCTGCCGTTCTTCAAACTGAAAGAGACCGCCTCATGAAACGGCTCTGCCTGCTCCGCCACGCAAAATCAGACTGGAGCGATCCGGCGAGCGACGATTTCAACCGTCCGCTCAATGCGCGCGGCGAGAAGGCGGCGGTTTTCATGGCCGACTACATCGCGGGTTCACCCTACCGGCCTGACGCGGCGCTTTGCTCGACGGCGAAACGCGCCGTGCAAACCTTCGCGCCAATCGGCAAACGCCTTGGCAAGACCGTGCCGGTCAAATTTCGCGATGAGCTTTATCACGCGATGCCGGACGTCCTGCTTGAAGAAATTCACGCCGCGCCGAGCGAGGCCACGACGTTGCTCGTGGTCGCGCATAATCCGGGGCTGGTGCTGCTGGCGATGGCGCTCGCCGACGATCCCGATACCGAACTCGCCACGCGCGTCGCAAACGGTGTGCCGACCGGCGGCTTCATTGTTTTTGAATTCGATATCGACGACTGGAGAGAGATCGAAGAAGGCGAAGGCCATACAGTCTTTTTTGGCCGCCCCCGCGATCTGATGGCGTCAAGTAGCGGCTGAGCTCTAGCGGATGCCTTGCCCGAAATAACGGACCGCGATCTGCTTCTGCGTGCCGTCTTTTTTCATCTCTTCCAGAGCCTTATCAACGCGACCGAGCAAAGCCTCGTCCCCGGCGCGCAATGCAACGCCTGCGCCTTCGCCGAAATAGACGGGATCGGCATAATCGACGCCGACGAGACGGCAGCAGGCCCCGCCCTTATCGTCGGCGGTCCAGCTCAAAAGCGCGTTGCGATCGGCAAAAATAAGATCGGCCCGGCCATTTGCGAGCGAGCTTTCGGCAATTTCGAGCGACGCCACATCGAGGATGATCGATTCCGAAAAGCGCGCCCGCAGAAACGCTTCATGCGTGCTGCCGGACTGCACGACAATACGCCGTCCGGCCAGCGCCTCGGCGCTCGCGCCCGCAATGCGCGCGTCGCGGCGGGCGGCGAAGTGGCCGGGGGTTGTGTAATAGGCCTGGCTGAAAACAATGTCGGGATCGGCGGCGGGCCGCATATGCCCATGCGACGGGATGAGCATCGAGGCGATAACGGCATCCGCTTCACCGCGTTTCAGCGATGGCAGAAGATCGCTCCATGCGCGCGTCTCAAGCACGCATTCCAGATGGAGACGGGCGCAAAGCGCCAGCGCCGTATCGACGTCGAAACCGACAAGCTTTCCCTCGCCATTGCGATAGTTGAACGGCGGATAGGCGCCTTCCGTCAGGACGCGTAATTTGCCGGGAGCGGGCGCTTCCGGCGCCTGCACCGACACCGTTGGAGCCGGTCGTTTGGGATTGGCGACGGGCGTGACCGGCTGATCTGGATTGGGAAGCACTTCGGGCGCGGGCGGCACGGCAAGGGAGGATGCGGGCGCTACCGTCTCGGGCGGCAAGGTAATCGTCAGCTTCCAGGGCAGCGGCGCGCCCTGATACATGTGGGCGAGCGCGCCTGCGATGACGATGATCGCCAGAACATTGATGAAAAACAGCAGCCGCATACCGCCCCGCACTTGCTTCGGCGCGCTCTTTCAGAGCGCAGCCCGTATCGAAATAGGACATAAGCCTGCCCGTCTTGTGTCGCTCGAAGACGCAAGACGGATTTTCCGTCCATTCATCGATCAAAGAGCAAAGCCCGTGCCCGAACCGCACGACCCTGATCTTTCGGCTTATTTATAAGGTGAAATTCAAATACTAGATTGTATGGGTTATTTCACTTAATGCAGTTTGTTGCGTTGTCGTGCGTGAGGGGCGTCTCTTGGGGAAGGCGAACGATGAGCAGCGGGGCGAATGTCACGCCGACGGGCCATGAGCCCGTCGGGACCGACGGATTTTCGGAAGCGGCGGCAGGTTTCGATGTCGCCCGGACCGGTTTCGGCAAGCCGGGGGCGCTGATCGGCGAACTGGCCGTCGATGCGGGCATGATCGGCCGGGAGGCCGTGCAGGGCTTACTTACGCTCCAACGCCGATGGGGCACGCGCCTCGGCGAAATCATGGTCAGCGCAGGCGCCGTTCGCCCATCGGAAATTGCCCGGCTCATCGGTGCGCAAAGCGGCCTTCGTCATATCGATTTGAAACTCGAACCAGCCGATCCGACGCTCGCCAGCGAGGCCGATCTCGACTTCTACATCGCGCAGCGATGCGTGCCCTGGCGCTGGATCAAGCGCGAAAAGGTTTACGTTGCCGCCGACCCGGATCGCGCGCGCGCCGCAATTGTCGAACGCGAGGGGCGCGCCTGTCCCGTTCTCATCGCCTCGTCGCGCGACATCGATCGTGCGCTGCAGTCGCGATTCCACGAGAGGCTGAGCGAGCGAGCGCGTTTCGATCTGGCTGCCAACACGCCGGAAAATTCAGCGAGAAAGCGCGCGAGCGCCGGTCAGATATGGACCATGTCGATTTTCGCCATGCTCATGGCTTTCTTTCTCTGGCAGGCTCCCGCCTACACGGCCATCGCAGTCAATGTCGCCTTGGGCATTTGCTTTCTTGCCGTCTCCGCCTTGCGCTTTCTCTCGATTTTCGTCGGCCTGCTCGGCGCCCGGACGGCGGACGAACTGGCTTATGAGCAAGGGGTTCACGCGAGCGACGCGGAACTGCCGGTCTATACGATTCTCGTGCCGCTCTTCCGCGAAGTCGCCGTGCTGCCGATCCTCGCCGACGCTCTGCGTAAGCTCGACTACCCTGCCTCGAAGCTCGACATCAAACTGATCTTTGAAGAAGTCGATGTCGAAACCTGGGAAGCGGCCAAAGCGCTTCACCTGCCGGGAAATTTCGAATTCATTCGCGTACCGCACAGCCTGCCGCTGACGAAACCGAAAGCCTGCAACTTCGCCTTACCCTTCGCGCGCGGCGAGTTCCTCGTGGTCTACGATGCCGAAGATTTGCCCGAGCCGGATCAGCTGAAACGCGCCGTCGCGGCCTTCAATCTCGGCGACGACAAGCTTGCCTGCGTGCAGGCGCAGCTCAATTACTACAATGTTTTCGAGAATTGGCTGACGCGGCAATTCGCACTCGAATATGCGTCTTTCTTCGACCTCCTGCTGCCGACGCTTGCAAAGCTCGGCCTGCCGATTCCACTCGGCGGCACGTCCACGCATTTCCGCACGGAGTTGCTGCGCGCTGCCGGTGCATGGGACCCCTTCAACGTCACCGAAGACGCCGATCTCGGCATGCGTTTCGCGCTGCTCGGCCTGCGCACCGGCATCATCCGCTCGACAACGCATGAGGAAGCGAATTGCCGCGTCGACAACTGGCTTCGCCAGCGTTCACGCTGGATCAAGGGCTGGATGCAAACCTATCTCGTGCGCATGCGCCATCCGTTGCAGCTCTATCGGGCGCTGGGGTTCAAGGGTTTTCTCGGCTTCCAGATCGTGATCGGCGGCTTTTCTCTTTCGAGCATCGTGCATCCACTGTTTTATATTTCGACGATCCTGGCCATCGCCGCCTCGAGACATCTGCCGGATGCCGGCTTCTATCCACATATGCATGAGATCACTTCCGTCGCGCTCTTCAATGTGCTGGTGCTCGTTTCCGGCTACAGCATCACCGTGATCGCCGGCATGGCGGCGGCGGGAGCGCGCGGATTGAATCCACTCATCCTGTCGGCGTTGATGATGCCCGCTTACTGGCTCCTGATTTCAGCCGGCGCCTATAAAGCTCTCTTCCAGCTTCTGGCGCGGCCCTTTTATTGGGAAAAGACGGAGCACGGGATCAGCCATCACACCGCCTTGCGGCTTGCGCGCCTTCGACGCGGCAATGAAAATGTCCCAAGGTAAATCCCGGCGACCGCGCTAACGAGTCGCTAATGGTTTACGGCGATGCTGACGGCAATCAGCGAGTACCATCATGCCTGCCGGTAAACCAGCCTTGAAGCCAGCCTCCGTTCTTCTCGACAAGAAAGCCTATGGCGATCTTGCGATGCTCGTCGTGGAAGATGCAGCCCATATGGCGAGCCTCGTTTGCGGCATCCTGAAATCCATGGGCGTCGGGCGCATATATGAAGCGCGCAATGGCGACAGCGCGCTCAGCATCCTCGCCAATTACCCGGTGAATGTCGTTCTGATCGACAGCCTCGAACCGCCGCTGGACGGACTTGCCGTGGTCAAAACCGTTCGCACGGCCCAGGCGCAGTTTCCCAAGGAAGTGCCTGTCATTTATATGACCGCTCAGGCGAGCAAGAGTTCGGTTGTGGCGGCCCGGGATGCCGGCGTCACCGAAGTGCTTTCCAAGCCCTTCTCCGCCACCCAACTCATCGCCCGTATCGAATCCGTGCTGAAAAAGCCGCGCTCGCTCGTCGAAAGCGGGAGTTTTGTCGGGCCGGACCGCCGGAGACGGGAAAACACGCCCCGCGAGCGCCGCCGCCAGTCCGACAAAAGCGAATAACCCGCTACGTCACTCGGGCTTTCCTAACCTTTCGATAACCCGCGGCCGTCATACTCGCCCCATATTTCTTTACATATGACGGGTCGAGGCTATGGCCGGGAAAATGGTGGATGAAACCGCGACGCTTTCGGAGCTTGGGCCGGAGCAGTTGCGCGTTCTGAACACGCTCGTCATCGTCGACAATCTCCCGATGCTCGCCATCTTCCGCAATGTTCTCGGGGAACTCGGCATCCGCAACGTCTGGCATGGCCGTTCGGCGCAGGAGGTCATCGAAATCCTGATGACCGAACCCATCGACCTCGTCATCATCGACGACTACGCGCCGCTCGACGGCGTCAAATTCCTGAAGACGCTCCGCAAGGGCAGCGCCAAGCTGCCCAATGCCGTGCCTGTGATGTTCGTGACGGCGGTCGCCGAGCGCGAGCGCATCGTCGCCGCGCGCGATGCAGGCGCCAATGAGATCATGCTGAAGCCCTTCACAGCCGCGCAGTTGAAAGCGCGTCTGACGACCACGGTGCAGAAGCCGCGTGAATTCGTCGAAGGCAATGCCTATGTCGGCCCGGATCGGCGGCGCCGCCGGGACGATGGCGCTGCCTTTGAGCGGCGCGATGGCGACCGCGGCGACCGGAAAGATCGCCGCAGTTAGGCCGCTTCAGGCGCAGGCATCGCGATAGGTGTCGCGCAGAAGATTTTTCTGAACCTTCCCCATCGTATTGCGCGGCAGGCTTTCAACCACGAAAGCGCGTTTGGGCACTTTGTAGTTGGCGATCTTGTCTTTCAGACGCGCGATCAGCGTTGCCTCATCAATCGCCATCCCCTTGTTCAACACCACGACCGCGACGCCCGCCTCGCCGAAATCCTTGTGCGAGACGCCGACGATGGCCGATTCCAGAACTTCCGGCATGTCATCGATCAGCTCCTCGATCTCCTTGGGATAGACATTGAAGCCGCCCGAGATGATGAGATCCTTGGCGCGGCCGACCAGATGCACATAGCCATCGGCATCGATCAGCGCGACGTCGCCTGTTTTGAACCAGTCGCCTTCGGCGAATTCCTCCGCCGTTTTTTCCGGCATGCGCCAATAACCGCTGAAGACATTGGGTCCGCGAACCTGCAAACCGCCGATTTCGCCGCGCGGTTGTTCGACGCCTTCCTCGCTCATCACGCGCGCCTCGACGCCCGGCAGCGGGAAGCCGACCGTGCCGGCGCGCCGCTCCCCTTCATAAGGGTTCGAGGTGTTCATGCCGGTCTCGGTCATGCCATAGCGCTCGAGAATTGCGAGGCCGGTGCGCGACTTGAACTCCTCGAAGGTCTCGGCAAGCAGCGGCGCCGAACCGCTGGTGAAAAGACGCATATGGGCGGCGAGCTTCGCGTTGAAATCATGCTCCGCCAGAAGCCTTGTGTAGAACGTCGGCACACCCATGAAAACGGTGGCGCGCGGCAATTGGCGCAGGATTTCGGTGCGGTCGAACTTCGCCATCCAGATCATGCGCGCACCGGAGAGAAGCGCCGTGTGACAGGCAACGAAAAGCCCGTGCGCATGAAAAATAGGCAGCGCATGGAGCAGCACATCATTCTCACTGAAAGCCCAGGCGTCGCGCAGCGCGATGCCGTTCGCCGCCAGATTACCGTGGCTCAGCATCGCGCCTTTGGGTTTTCCCGTCGTGCCCGAGGTGTAGAGGATCGCGGCGAGATCGCGCGAGGCGCAATCGACGACAGGCCGTGCGTCGCGTACCTTGGCGGCCTCTTCGGCAAAGCTGCCGCGCCCCTCCGCATCGAGCGTCAACACGCGCACATTGCCATGCCGCAATGCGATGGCGGCAATCTCTCCTTCGCGCGCGGGCTCGCAGACAATTAGTGCCGGTTCGGCATTGCCGACGAGATAGTCGACCTCGTCGGTGCGATAGGCCGTGTTCATCGGCAGGAAAACAAAGCCGCCGCGCAGACAGGCGAGATAAAGGAAAAGAGCTTCGGGAGATTTTTCGACCTGCACCGCGACACGGTCGCCGCGCTTCAGGCCGAGTTCCGCGATACGGCTCGCATAACGCGCAACGGCGCTCTTCACCTCGTTGAAAGTCCAGCTCGACCGGATGTGCTTGACGCCTTGCGGGCGATCGGGCGTTTCAATGGCGAGACGGCGACCGTCATCGGGGAATGAATTTTCGATCAGGGTGTAAAAAGAGGTCGGCATCGGAATCTCGTATCTGGTGGGCTCGGCTTCTATTGTCATGGATCTTTATAGCCCGTTTTCCGGCGTATTTCGTCCATCCGTTCACGCAATGCTCACAGACCTGCCCCATCCGGCCAAGGCATTCTTCAGCCGCAACAAGCGGAGGATGCCCATGCTTGCCGACCTCAAATCACGGCTCGTCGAGACCTATCATCGCCGGCAGCTGACGGAGACCGCGCAAGCCGTGCGCGAGGCGCGGCTGACCTATCTTTCGCCGCCGAAGCTGCGCAATCTCGAGCGCTATCTGGAACAGATCGAAGTGGACGGGATCGAGGGCGATTGCGTCGAGTTCGGCGTCGCGCTCGGCGGTTCGGCGATCCTGATTTCCAAGTTGATGGGCCCGGACCGCAGCTTTACCGGCTTCGACCTTTTCGGCACCATCCCGCCGCCCTCGGCCCGCGACGCGGAAGAATCCCATGCGCGTTACGAGGTGATCGCCAGCGGCCAGTCCGCCGGCATCGGTGGCGACCGTTATTACGGCTATGAGGATAATCTCCACGACAAGGTCAAAGGTCATTTCAGGGCTTTCGGTCTTGCCGCCGACGGCCCGCATGTCGAACTGGTCAAGGGCCTGTTTGCCGACACGGTTTCGTTCGACGCGAAAAAGAAAATCGCCTTCGCGCATATCGATTGCGACTGGTACGACCCCGTCGAACTCTGTCTTGAAAAAACCTATGAGCGCCTGTCGCCGGGCGGCGTCGTCATTCTCGACGATTACAACGACTATGGCGGTTGCCGCGTCGCCACCGAGGCTTTCTTGCAGCGCCATGGCGATATGCAACTGGTGGACGACAGTTACAATGCAGTCCTGCTACGCGACGTCAGCTAGGCGGTCTGCTTTCTGGATTTTAGAAAAAGCATGACGGCCCGCTCTTCGGCGGACAATCCGTGCGGCGCATCGCCCTTGCAGCGCGCCGTGCCGAGCGTCAGCTCACCCGCCATATAGGCATCCAATATCTGGGGATGCACATAGCATTGGCGGCAGATGGCCACGGTATTTCCGAGCTTGGCGGCGACGCGCTCAATGATCCGCCTCATGTTTTTCCGGGCGGCGGTCTTCGTTTCCGCCGCGCCGATCTCATGAAGAGCTTGCGCCGCTGCGACCGTGCCGGCCCAGGTTCTGAAATCCTTCGCCGTGACGGTCGCGCCGGAAATTTCAAGCAGATAGGCGTTGACGTCGGACGAGGCGACGCCCTGCTGTTTTCCATCTTCGTCGAGATATTGAAAAAGTTGCTGCCCCGGCAACTCCTGACAGCTACGCACCAGTTTTGCGATGCGTCTATCGGATATTTGAAGCCGCCATGTTTTGCCGCTCTTACCCTTGAACTGGAAGCGCAGGTTCGTCCCTTCAATGCGCACATGCGAGTTGCGCAAGGTCGTCAATCCGTAGCTCTTGTTCTGTTTTGCATAGTCGGCATTGCCGATGCGGATCAGCGTGATCTCGAGCAGATGCACGACGGTCGCCAGTACTTTTTCTTTCGGCAATCCGCGCAAACCCATGTGGTTTGCGACAGCCGCGCGGATTTTCGGCAGGACATGCGCAAAGCCGAGGAGGCGTTCATATTTCACCTCGTCGCGCTGCTGCCTGAATTCGGGATGATAGCGATATTGTTTGCGGCCTCTGGCGTCGCGCCCGGTCGCTTGCAGATGCCCGTTGGCATAAAGGCAAATCCAGACATCCTCCCAGGCGGGAGGAATGGCGAGAGAGCGAAAGCGCGCAAGATCCGCGACCTCCGTCACTTTTTTGCCGTCGGGCTTTACATAAAAGAAGCCGCGGCCGGCGCGTTTTCTGCCAATGCCCGGTTCGTCATCGGCGACGTAGCGCAATGTTTGGGGTTCGACCTCGTGGCTGAAGCCTTCATTTTCCCCGGCCGCCTCGCCCGGCATCGCACCGGTATCCCGCAACGCCGCCTGCATTTCTGGCTCCCGGATCATCCACGCCCAAACCACGGCTCTCCTCATCCAACGCAGGTCGCGGGAAGGCGGTTCCAGAGGCATGAATATCGGGATTGGAGCGGGTGAAGGGAATCGAACCCTCGTCGTAAGCTTGGGAAGCTTCTGCTCTA
>DASYEM010000055.1:0-8023 GCA_036499025.1 Parvibaculum sp.
AACGCATCGACGAGATCGAACGCGAAGTGAAGCACGACGTCATCGCGTTTCTGACGCACCTGTCCGAATTCGTCGGCGAAGACTCGCGTTTCGTCCATCAGGGCATGACCTCGTCGGACGTGCTCGATACCTGCTTCAACGTTCAGCTCGTCCGCGCCGCCGACATCCTGCTCGCCGACCTCGATGCGCTGCTGGTGGTGCTCAAGCGCCGCGCCGAGGAGCATAAATACACGCCGACGATCGGCCGCAGCCACGGCATCCATGCCGAGCCGACGACCTTCGGTCTGAAGCTCGCGCAGGCCTATGCCGAGTTCGAGCGTTGCCGCACGCGTCTCGTCCATGCGCGCGAGGAAGTCGCCACCTGCGCCATCTCCGGCGCGGTCGGCACCTTCGCCAATATCGACCCGCGCGTCGAGGAACACGTCGCCGAAAAAATGGGCCTCGCGCCCGAGCCCGTTTCGACGCAGGTGATCCCGCGCGACCGTCACGCCATGTATTTCGCCACGCTTGGCGTCATCGCGAGCTGCGTCGAACGCGTCGCCACCGAAATCCGCCACCTTCAGCGCTCCGAAGTTCTCGAAGCCGAGGAGTTTTTCTCCGAAGGCCAGAAGGGCTCGTCGGCCATGCCGCACAAGCGCAATCCGGTGCTGACCGAAAACCTCACCGGCCTCGCCCGCCTCGTGCGCGGCATGGCGATCCCGGCCATGGAAAACGTCGCCCTCTGGCATGAGCGCGACATCTCGCATTCTTCCGTCGAACGCATGATCGGACCCGATGCGACAGTGACGCTCGACTTCGCGCTGATGCGCCTTGCCGGCGTCATCGACAAGCTGCTGGTCTACCCCGAGAACATGAGAGCCAACCTCGACAAGCTCGGCGGCCTCGTCCACTCCCAGCGCGTCCTCCTCGCCCTGACGCAAAAAGGCGTCAGCCGCGAAGACAGCTACCGCCTCGTCCAGCGCAACGCGATGCCGGTCTGGCGCGGCGAAGGCAACTTCCTCGAGCTTCTCAAAGCCGACAAGGACGTCTCCTCCAAACTCTCGGCCAAGGAACTCGAAGACCTCTTCGACCTCGGCTACCACACCAAGCATGTGGACACGATCTTCAAGCGCGTCTTCGGCTGATGCCTTCCTTCTTGGCCCTCTCTCACATTTACGTGTGGGCGCAAAAAGAAGAATTTGGGAGAGGGTTGGGTGAGGGTCTTTCTCATTTCGCTCCAAACTCAAACTGTCACCCCGGCCTTGTGCCGGGGTCCAGGAGCCGCTCGCTCCGAACCAACCGCTACTGGATCCCGGCATGCGCCGGGATGACACCGGAATGTTGTGCAAAGGCTACGAACCTTCCTTCACCTCCCCGTCACATTCCGCCCTATACTTGCCCCATCGCCATTCACGTAAAAGGGTAAGTCCATGCTTCGCACCGCCTTCGACGGCTCTCGCCGCCGCCGCCTCTATGTCTTCCGCCACGGCGATGTTTCCTATGTCGATGACAACGGCGTGCGCGTCGCGGATTCGACCATCGTGCCGCTGACCGCCTGGGGCCGCGAACAGGCGACGATGACCGGCAAGGCGCTGGCGAACATTCCCTTCGATCGCGCCGTCGTCTCAAGCTTCCCGCGCTCGGTCGAAACCGCCGCGCTGATCCTCGAAGGCCGCGGCATCGAGATCGAACAGAACAACGCCTTCGTCGAATTTCAGGGCGACAGCTCGACGCGCACCGTCCTCACGCTTGAAGAACTCGCCTACAGCTTCAAGGACGCCGCCGTCCCCGGCGCGCGTTACGTCGGCGGCGACAGCTTCGAGGAAGTGAACGCCCGCGTCGTCACCGCGCTCGAACTTCTGCTCGCCGAAGACCATTGGAACACGCTCGCCCTCGTCGCCCATGGCGGCATCAACCGCGTGATCGTCGGCTGGGCCCTCGACACCGGCCTCGCCACCGTGCCGATGATCGACCAGAACACCTGCTGCTTCAACGTCATCGACGTCGACACGCATCCTGAAACCGGCGCCGTCATTCGCAAACTCGTCCGTTCCCTGAACACTGCAATCTACGACATCCCGAAAGAAGGCAACCACCTCCTCTCGCTGGAACAGATCGCGCTGCGCATGAAGAAAGCGGTCCCCGCCTGATGCACCGGGCCTCGTCCTTCGAGACGGCCGCAAGCGCGGCCTCCTCAGGATGAGGTTTATTTCTGAGTTAATCCTCACCCTGAGGAGGCGCGGAACGCGCCGTCTCGAAGAGCGAGGCCGCTGAGGTAAGACACCCAATGCCCGAACATAAAATCCGCCTCGGCATGGTCGGCGGCGGCAACGGCTCGATGATGGGCGACATGCACCGCCTCGCTTCCGCCCGCAACGGCCATTTCCACTTCGTCGCAGGCGCACTCTCGTCCACGAAAGAGCGCGCCGACGAAAGCGCCAAACGCGCCGGCCTCGCGCCCGAGCGTTCCTATGCGAGCTTCGAGGAGATGGCCGCCGCCGAAGCCGCCCGGCCGGACGGCGTCGAGGCCGTCGCCATCCTGACGCCGAACCATCTCCACGCCCCCGTCGCCCGCGCCTTCATGGCGAACGGCGTTCACATCATCTGCGAAAAACCCATGACGGCGACGCGCGCCGAAGCCGAAGATCTCGCCGCCCTCGCCGCCGCCCGCGACATCGTCTTCCTCGTCACCCACAGCTACACCGCGTTCCCGATGGTCCGCCGCGCCCGCGAAATCGCCCGCTCCGGCGCGCTCGGGCAAATCCGTTCGCTGCGCTCCTCCTACCTGCAAGGCTGGATGGCCGATCTCGAACAGGGGGGCGCGACACCGCAATCGAACTGGCATTTCGATCCCGCCCGCAGCGGCATCGCGGGCACGCTGGCCGATGTCGGCAGCCACGCCTTCCACATCGCGGCTTACGTGACGGGCCTCGAACTCGAAGCCGTCGCCGCCGATCTGACGACCTTCGGCAGCTTCTCGGCGCTCGACAATGACGGCAGCGCGCTCCTGCGCTTCAAGGGCGGCGCGAGGGGCAGCCTCGCCTGTTCGCAACTCGCCGCCGGCAACGCCAACGCTTTCGGTTTCGCCGTATACGGATCAACCGGCGCGCTGCGCTGGTCCGTCGAAACCCCCAACGAATTGCATCTCTCCGCCATAGGCAAACCGGACCTGATATTGACGCCCTCCGACGACGAAACCGGCGAACTCGCATGGTGGGGCGAAAAAGGCTTCAAGGGTTTTGAAGCCTACTTCGCCGCCTTCGCGCGCCTCTATGCCGACGCCGCCGAACTCATCGCCGCCCGCAAGGCCCGCCGCGCGCCCGACGCCTACGCCGCCCTCGCCCCGACCATCGCGGACGGCCTCGCCGTCATGCGCTTCATCGACGCCGCCGTCCGCTCATCGAAAGCGAACGCGGCCTGGGTGTCGCCGGAGTAAACGGGCCTCGTCCTTCGAGACGCCGCTTCGCGGCTCCTCAGGATGAGGATCGATATTTGTATTGCAGATACCCTCATCCTGAGGAGCGATGCAGAGCATCGCGTCTCGAAGCATGCCCTTGGGCCAGCCGAAGGCTGGTCCCGAGGGGACGAGGCCCCAACCCCTTCGCCCCAAATCACACAGAAATTTTGATATTTTCTATAATCTACAAATTCGATAGAGTTTAAAAGCCAAACAACATTCTAAAATGTAAATACCCCTCCCCGCTTTGACGAGGCAACACCAATGACCTTGAAATCCCTCGCCGCCGCCCTCTCCCTCGGGCTCGCGGCCTTCTCGGCGCAGCCGGCTCAGGCCGCCGATGCCGACCAGATCCTCAACGTCTCCTATGACGTCGCCCGCGAACTTTTCGGCGAACTAAACCCCGTCTTCCAGAAGGAATGGAAGGCGAAAACGGGTCGCGACATCGCCGTCACCCAGTCGCATGGCGGCTCGTCGAAACAGGCGCGCGCCATCCTCGAAGGTCTCAAGGCCGACGTCGTCACCTTCAATCAGGTCACCGACATCGACGTGCTGCACGACAAGGGCGATCTCGTCCGCGCCGACTGGCGTCAACAGTTCCCGCACAATTCCTCGCCCTTCTATTCGGTGCAGGTCTTCCTCGTCCGCAAGGGCAATCCGAAAAACATCAAGACCTGGGACGATCTCGCCAAACCCGGAACGGAAATCGTCTTCCCCAATCCGAAAACCTCCGGCAATGGCCGCTACACCTATCTCGCCGCCTATGCGTCCGAGCTCGATGAGAACGGCGGCGACGTGAAGAAGACGCAAGCCTTCATCCGCAGCTTCTTCCGCAACGTGAAGGTCTTCGACACTGGCGGCCGCGCCGCCACCACGACCTTCGTCGAACGCGGCATCGGCGACGTGCTCATCACCTTCGAAGCCGAAGCCTATGGCATCGCCAAACAATATGCGAAAGACGGCTACGAGGTCGTGACGCCGCCGCAAAGCCTCGTCTCGGAATTTCCGGTCGCTTTGGTGGACAAGGTCGTGGACAAACGCAACTCACGCAAGGTCTCGACCGCCTATCTGAACTTCCTCTATGAGCCCGCCGCGCAGGAAATCATCGCGCAGAACTTCTATCGCGTCCGCGACGACGCCGTGGCCAAGAAAGCCGCCAGCCAGTTCGCCCCGGTGAAACTTCTCACCGTCGATGAAGTCTTCGGCGGCTGGAAGAAGGTCAACGACGAACACCTGAAAAGCGGCGGCATCCTCGACCAGCTTTTCACGCTCCGCTAAACCAAACCAACCCTTCACCTCCCCCTCGTGGGGAGGTCGAAACGCGGAACGCGTTTCGGGTGGGGGGCGCAGCGTCCGCCGTCTCGCCCAAAACCCGCTGGCGCAACAAACCAGGGCCGTGCCACAACAGGCACGGCCTTTCCACTCACGGACACTCCCCGGATACCCGATGTCACGACGGCAAAAACGCGCCCTGCCGGGTCTCGGCCTGACGCTCGGCACCACCGGCGTCTATCTGGCGCTGATCGTGCTGCTGCCCGTCGCCGCGCTGCTGATGAAGGCCGCGAGCCTTTCGCCGTCCGAATTCTTCGCCATCGTCTCCTCGCCCCGCGCGCTCGCCTCCTTCGAGGTGACGCTCAGCGCCGCTTTCTACGCGACGCTTTTCAACGGCGTCTTCGGCCTTCTGCTCGCATGGATCATCGTGCGCTATGATTTTCCGGGCCGCCGCCTGCTCGACGCGCTGGTCGATCTGCCCTTCGCTCTGCCCACCGCCGTCGCGGGCATCGCGCTCACCGCCATCTTCGCGCGCAACGGCTGGCTCGGCCAATTCCTCGAACCGGCGGGCCTCAAGATCGCTTATGCGCCCGCAGGCATCGCGGTTGCGATGGCTTTCACCAGCCTGCCTTTCATCGTCCGCAGCGTGCAGCCGGTGCTGGAAGACATCGACATCGAAACCGAAGAAGCTGGCCGCTCTCTCGGCGCAAGCGATCTCGTGATCTTCGCCCGCGTCATCTTCCCCGCGATCCTGCCCGCCTTCCTCGCGGGCTGCACATTGGGCTTTGCCCGCAGCCTCGGCGAATTCGGCGCGGTCATTTTCATCGCCGGCAACCTGCCGCTGAAAACCGAAATCACCGCGCTGCTGATTTTCATTCGCCTTGAAGAGTTCGACTATCAAGCCGCTGCCGCCTACGCGACGGTGTTGCTCGTCATGGCCTTCGCCCTGATGCTCTTTGCCAACCTCATCCAGATCTGGCAGCTCCGCTACACCAGAAAGGCGGAGGCATGACGGCGGAAACCGAAACCCGTCAGGAGCGAAGCAATCGCATCGGTTCGTCGCCGCGCGTCAAATGGACCCTCATCGCCTTCGGCGGGCTCACTGCGGCGGTCCTGCTCGGCCTGCCGCTCGCCATCATTTTCACCATGGCGCTGCGCGAAGGCGTCGCGCTCTACGCCGCGAAAATCATCGAGCCCGACACGCTCCACGCCATATGGCTCACGGTCCTCACCGCCCTTGTCGTCGTGCCCATCAACACGGTCTTCGGCATCTGCGTCGCCTGGGCCGTCACGCGCCACAGCTTTCGCGGTCAGGGGCTTCTCATCGCGCTTGTCGAAATTCCCTATTCCGTCTCCCCCGTCGTCGCCGGCGTCGCCTATCTCTTCCTCTATGGAATGCAGGGCCTCTGGGGCCCGTGGCTGCAAGGTCACGACATCCAGATCATGTTCACGATCCCGGCGATCTTTCTCGTCAGCCTCTTCGTCACAAGCCCCTTCGTCGCCCGCGAACTCATCGCCACGATGCAAACGCAAGGCGTCGAGGACGAGGAAGCCGCCGTCTCCCTCGGCGCAACCGGCCTGCAAACTTTCCTGCGCGTGACCTTGCCCAACATCCGCTGGGGCCTGCTCTACGGCGTCATTCTCTGCAACGCCCGCGTCATGGGCGAATTCGGCGCCGTCTCCGTCGTCTCCGGCAGCATCCGCGGCGAAACCAACACGCTGCCCCTCCAGATCGAATTGCTCTTCAACGACTACAACACCACCGGCGCCTTCGCCGCCGCCTCGATCCTGACCCTGCTGGCCCTCGTCACCCTCGGCCTCAA
This sequence comes from Parvibaculum sp., assembly GCA_036499025.1. Classification (GTDB taxonomy): domain Bacteria; phylum Pseudomonadota; class Alphaproteobacteria; order Parvibaculales; family Parvibaculaceae; genus Parvibaculum. The sequence continues at coordinate 6,532 of DASYEM010000055.1, forward strand.
ACTCTGGCTCGAACGCAAAAGCCCATTGCGCGGCCCGCACTGAAACGGGCCTCGTCCTTCGAGACGCGATGCGTTCCGCATCGCTCCTCAGGATGAGGGTTTATGTGCTGAATGAATTCCTCATCCTGAGGAGCCGCGAAGCGGCGTCTCGAAGCATGCCCTTGGGCCAGCCGAAGGCTGGTCCCGAGGGGACGAGGCCCCTACCTCCGAGACGCGGAAAGCTCACTCAACTTCTCAAAGTCACCCGCGATCAGCGCCTCCTTCTTCGCCCACCCCCAACCCTTTAACTTACGCTCGGCAGCGATGGCATCCGTTATGCGTTCGAAATCCTCGTGATAGACAAGCACAACCGGCCGCCGTGTAAACGTATACCCGCCAAACGCACCCGCATTGTGTTGAAGAATTCGCCGCTCAAGCGAACCGCGCGCCGACCCGACATAATAGCTTCCGTCACTGCATCGCAGAATATAAACAAATGCATTCATCGAATGTCCGGGCCTCGTCCTTCGAGACGCGATGCCTTGCATCGCTCCTCAGGATGAGGATTTATTTCCAAGCGAGTCTTTATCCTGAGGAGCTATTAAAATTGACCGTACACGAATAATCAACTCTCATTTCAATATCCAATGAATTTATCCCTCATCCTGAGGAGCCGCGAAGCGGCATCTCGAAGGACGAGGCCACTGCCCCGCCACCGCCCCCTAAACACCCACCCACGCAAAAGCCCGCCGCAATTCCGCTTCCGCATCGCGCTCATAGCAGCGCCCATGCGTCACGATGATCCGCGCAGGCCCCCAGCCGATCATCGTCTCGACGGCCCTCTTCAATTCACTGCGGCTCCCCACGAACGTCGCGCGCATATCGCGCGGCATGGAGCCATGCGGATCGAGCACCCCGCCGAGACGGCAAATGAACCGCCACAACCGCCCGTGCAGTTTCTCCGGCTCGAAATTTTCAATGAGGTCGGTGAGAACAAGGGTGCGCGACGCCTTGTGAAAAAAATCCGCTTCCGCCATGAATTGCCCCGAAACGACGACATGATCGATTTCGCCGCTCCATTCGGCAACCGGCGACGCCCCGAGCACATAATCAAAGGCCGCGCCGCGCTTGCGTGCATTTTCCTCGACACCCGGCGGCGCGAATGAAAGCGCTTGCGGATAGCTGAGCTGCCAGTCGCGCAGCCACCAATAATGAATCCGGTTCGGCGCGACGAGAAAACGCACCGGCCCCAGCGCGTCGATTTCGGCTTTCAACGACGGCGTGATGTCCGTCGGCGAATGCACCCACAAACCGCCATCGCCAAGACGCACCACCGTCATTCGCGTCGAAAACGGCAGGCTCGTCCACAACCACTTCATGCGGATCACCGGCCCATCGACAATCCACAGATCGTCGGCGACAGGCTTCAGCACATTGATCGGCGCATATGGATCGAGATCGAACATCATCTCCCCTTTGCGAGCCCTTCCTTCACCTCCCCCTCGCGGGGAGG
>DASYEM010000056.1:0-19822 GCA_036499025.1 Parvibaculum sp.
CTGTCGCTGATGCTGGTCTTCGGCCTGATCGCCGCGCCGGAAATGGCCCACGCCGATTGCAGCCCGACCAGCACCAACGGCATTATCGGCGGACTGGGCGGCGCGGTTGTCGGCGGCTTGCTCGGCTCCACCATCGGCGGCGGTTCGGGCAAGACCATTGCCACCATCGGCGGCGCGCTGGCGGGTGGTCTCGTCGGCAACAATCTGATGTCCAAGCTCAACTGCCAGGACCAAGGCTATCTCGGCAACAGCACCCAGCAGAGCCTCAATAGCGGCCAGCCCGTCAGCTGGAAGAACCCCGACAATGGCAACTACGGCCAGGTCACGCCCACGCGGACCTACAATTCGGATGCGGGCCAGTATTGCCGCGAATATCAGCAGACGATCTACATCGACGGAAAGAAGCAAAACGCCTATGGCACCGCCTGTAGACAGCCCGATGGAAGCTGGAAAGTCGTCAGCTGACGGTTCAACGCCTGCCTCGTTCATTCTTTTGTAACCACGCCCCGGAAATTTCCCGGGGCGTTTTTGTATCGCCGGGCGGGATCGTCGCGCGATGGAGTGAAGCGCCGCGCATCTCTGCCACGGCGCCAATCATTTGAATTACATTGAGAAAATCACGCGCTTCGCTTCGACGCAGCGAAGCCGCGCGCGATCGTTTCAATTTTATCCAAACTCGATTTAAAGACGTCTCGAACTTGGTTCAAAGTCGGCGTCCCAATTTAAATCGGGAAAAAGTTCCCGATGCCACTCTATGCACGCAAGACAGGAAGTCTTGTATCGACAGGAGTGGGTGGTTCAAGTGAAGCGTATTTTTTTGCTAGCCATGGCGGCCGGGACCGCCATCTGGCTCAGCGGATGTCAGGCAACGGGTAGCGTCAGTTCTCTGCAAGGCGAGCCCGATACAGGCACGATCGTCAAGACGGGCGCTTATATGCCGGTGGGGCAGCAAGTGAACCCGCCTTACGGATATGTCGCCTTCTGCGTAAAGAGTCCGAAGGAATGTGAAGGCGGAACCGATACGCCGACCAATATGGCGCTGACACAGGCGCGTTGGGTCGAACTCAATCAGGTCAACGACTACGTCAACACCAACATTCCGCAAATCGAAGACATCGCGAATTACGGCGTCAACGAACTCTGGACCTATCCGAACCAGAACGGCGGCGACTGCGAAGACCTCGCGCTGCTGAAGCGGAAAATGCTCATCGAGCGCGGCTGGTCGCCGTCCGATGTGCTGGTGACGGTCGTGCGCGAATGGAACGGCGACGGCCATGCGATCCTCGTCGTCGATACCGACAAGGGCGAATATGTGCTCGACAACAAGAACTGGGCAATCGTCGCCTGGGCCGATGCGCCCTACACCTGGGTAAAGCGTCAGTCGCGTGAGCGCCCCTACATCTGGGTCAATCTCGACCAGCGTTCATTCCGCTATGCGACGAATGACAAGCTGCCGCCGCTGGGCGCGCCCATTCCGTTCCTCGCCGCTCTGAACCCGGCTCCAGCCCCGGCGCAGGTGGCGACGGAGCAGCCGTCGAAGAGGGATGGCTTGCGCCCCGGCATCACTGCGGACTTGCCGCAGACGCCGACCGCCACGCTCGCAATGCGTTGACAAGTTCTCCGATCGGTCTCTAACCCCCCAGGGGCCGATCCTGTCGAGGCCGGTCCTGTCATCCCCACATGGCAGGACCGGTATTTTTCGACGACGGATTACTTGCCGGTCCAGGTCGGCTTGCGCTTCTCGGCGAAAGCCTTTGGACCTTCGATCAAGTCCGCGCTGCGGAACAGCGCCGCAACCGCCGGATATTTTCCGGTGACGGCCTTTTCGAGATCGGCTTCGTCGAGCCCCTTGTAGACGGACTCCTTCGAAGCGCGGATCGACATCGGCGAGCATTCCATGATGAGCCCCGCCCAGCGTTTCGCCGCCGCCATGAGATCGGCGGCCGGAATTACTTCATTGACGAACCCGAGTTCCTTGCCCTCGGCGGCCTTCACCTGACGGCCGGTGAGGATCATGCCCATCGCCTGCTTGGTGCCGATCTGGCGCGGCAGACGATGCAGACCGCCCGCAAGCGCCGCAAGACCGACGCGAGGTTCCGGCAGCGCGAAAACGGCGTTATCGGATGCGATGATGAGATCGCAGGCGAGCGCAATTTCAAAACCGCCGCCCATGGCGACGCCGTTGACGGCGGCGATGACCGGCTTGTTTAAATCATAGCGCGCGGTCAGACCGGCAAAGCCCGACGACGGCACTTCGATCTTGTTGCCTTCCGCCTGATAGCGCAGATCGTTGCCGGCGCTGAATGCGCGCTCGCCCGCGCCGGTGATGATCGCAACCCATAGCTCGGGATCGGCGGCGAAATCATCGAAAATTTTCGCCAGTTCGAAATTCGCCGGCGGATGCAACGCATTCATGCGCTCCGGCCGGTTGATCGTCACGACGAGCAGATGCCCGTCCCGTTCGGCCTTGCAATGTTCTGTGCTCATGGCGCTTCCCTGACCCTGACATGTTGTATGAGTGCGCCTCGCTGGCGCTTATTGGCGGAAAATCTGCCCGCTTGAGGGCCCGGCTGCAAGCGCCCCGGCGTTGACGCAGCGGTAATGAGAACGTCTTATTACCCAAGCTGTAATAAGATTGGCCGCAGCCGGCGCGATTCGACAATCGCGGCTGCGAGAGAAACTCGAAGCAAAAGATGGCAATGGCTGGATCCGAAAAAACATCCGGCGCCCCGGCTGGAGGCGCAAGGGACTCCGGGCGCTGGCTGCTGAAATACGGCGACCGCGTCTATGGGCCTTATTTCGATGAGGCGATGAGAGCCTACATCGCCGAAGGCCGCATCGTTCCCCAAAGCCTGATCGCGCCCGAAGGCACCTTGCCCGACGCCGAAACATGGCAATCCGCGGCGACCGTTCCGGCCTTCAGCGGCCTCTTCGGTGCGCGCGCCGCCCCCGCCGCGCCGGCAGCCGAGACGAAGGTGGAAGCAAAACCCGTCGAGCCCGCGCGCAGCGAACCCGTGGCGCAGACAAACGGCCCGCGCCCCACTTACGGTCCCGGCAAAGGTCAGGTCGATCGCCGCCGTCAAGCCGAAACGGCAAACTTCATCGTCATCATGGACATCAAGGCGCGCTTCGCCGGTCCGCTTGAGCAAGCGATCATGTCGCTCGGGCCCGCTTACAAGCTCGCACCGAATGTCTGGTGCGTGAACACCAATGCCACCGCCGCCGGTCTGCTGAACGATCTCAGCATCCATATCGGCAAGACCGACAGCATGTTCATCGTCGATGCCACGCGCGACCGCACGGCCTGGCACAATCTCGGGCCAGAAACCGATGCGAAAATCCGCCGCGTCTGGCGGCGAGCCTTCTAGCGGGGTGACGGCGCGGTAAATCCGGTGTTAGAATTTCTTCATTGGCCGTCAGGTCTTCAGAACATTTTCTGAAGACCTTTTTTATTCCGAAAGGCGAGAACCGTGGCAGCAGCAACCGGCGACACCGTGCAGGTGCATTACACAGGCACGCTGAGCGATGGCAGCGTATTCGATTCAAGCCGCGAGAGTTCGCCCATCGGCTTCACGCTGGGCACCGGTCAGGTCATTCCCGGCTTCGACAGCGCCGTCATCGGCATGGAAATCGGCGACAAAAAAACCTTCACCATTCCCAGCGCCGAAGCCTATGGCGATCACGATCCCCGCATGGTGCAGGACGTGCCGCGCACCGAAATGCCCGGCGACATGGATATCTTCCTCGGCATGAGCCTGACTGCCAGCGGCAGCGACGGGCGCGAAATCGCGCTGGTCGTCACCGAACTCACCGACACGACCGTCCGTCTCGACGCCAATCATCCGCTGGCGGGACAAGACCTCACCTTCGCCATCGAGCTCGTCGGGATCGATTAAATCCGCGGATCGCGCAATGGCAGGGAGTAGCCGAGCCGCCGCCATATGATGACCCTGCGCCCTTCGCGGAAGAGAAGCTTCGCCGAACGCGTTTCCACGGGCACGTCGGAAATTGTCGCCCGCAGCGGCGGCGTTTCTACCTTCGGCTGCTCCGCCGGTTTCTTTGCCGGCGTCCCGGCAGCCTTCTCCGGAACGGCATAGGGCGTCATCGCGCCCGATGAGGCACTCATAGTCTCCTGCTGCACATCGTCCTGCGCTTCCTCCGTGCCGGACAATTCACGCATGATCGAAGTCGCGTCGCGCCAATGCACGATCAGCGGCGCGCCCAGCGCGCTGACGTCGGTGCATTTCGACGCTGATGATTGCCCTCGATTGCAGAGCGCCGTCTCGCGAATAATCTCGAACTGAAATCGCGCCCGGCGCAGAAATTCTGGAAACAACCCGCCTGCCTGCGCCTTCAACACCAGCGGTGTCAGCGCCTCGCACGTCGTATGCTGGCGGTCGAGCAACTCGTCGAGCATCGCCTGAGAGACGACCTCGTTGGGCGGGGTGGTCGAGCAGACGCGCCAGAGCACGTCGGCGCTCGCATGATCGTAAAGCTGTATCAGCCCCTGATCGCGGTTGCTCAAAGCACCGTATATGCGCGCCACATCGCGCGGATCCCACTGGCGGTATTCGTCGATGAACCGAAGAATATCGATTGCCTCGCCGGGTGCCGGCGCGGCGATGAAGTGGCTTTTCGCCGCCACAGCAACGCCTTGCGCGAGGAACGAATAGTCTCGCGCCGCGCTCATGTCAGGCTTGCCGTCGGCTTTCACCGGCATGAAGAGAAACTGGATACCGAGGGGCCGCTCCTCAAGCCGGAAGAAGGCAACCGCCTGCGCCCCGCCGCCAAGCCGCAACGCGCCTTGCGCACTCTTGACCTTGTCGGTCGCACGTTCGCCGTTCAGCGCATACACGCGCCCATCCGCCGCCGACAGGCGGCCGACGACGCGCCCGCCCACCTCTTGCAGATCGAGCGTCATGCCCGCCGCGGCAGCGATGCCGTGAAAGTTGCCGGTGAAACTCGCCGCCCGCGCCTGTCCGCCAAGCCCGAGCGCGAAGAGCAGAGCCATCAGCAACCGGACAGAAAAAGCACGCCTCATGGCCTCACTCATTTTCCATCCGGCACCACGAAGTGGTTTACCGTCCCTTGAAGACTGGCGGACGTTTTTCCATGAAAGACATCATGCCTTCTTTCACGTCTTCCGTCCGCATCAGCGGCAGCAATTGCAAATAGACGTGATGCACATGCTCGGGAAACGGTTCGTTAAGGCCCATCCGCATCATGCGCTTGGCCGCCTGCACGGCGAGCGGCGCATTGCCGGCGATTTCCTTCGCCAACTCGCGAGCGCGGGCCTGCAAATTCTCGTCCGCCACGACCTCCGAAGCGAGGCCCCAATCGACCGCCTCCTCCGCGTTGAGCGTCCGTCCGGTGAAGATCAATTCGGCCGCTTTCGACCAGCCGATGAGACGCGGCAGGAACCACGTCCCGCCGGACTCCGGCACCAGCCCGCGCTTGCAGAACGCGGCGGCGAGCTTGCCCGACTTGCCCATCAGCCGAATGTCGCAACCAAGAGCCGTATCCATGCCATAGCCCGCCGCGCCGCCATTGATCGCGGCGATGACCGGCTTTTCCATCTCGAACAAAACCGTCGGCGGCGTGTTGCGCAGATCGATCGAGGTCGACACAGCGCCGCTGCTTCCCGCTAGTCCGGCAACGCCGCCGGATTGCGGGCGCAGATCGAGCCCGGCGCAGAAAGCGCGGCCCTTGCCGGTCAAGATCACGCAACGCACGTCCTTATCCTGATTGGCGTCGAGCAAACGCTTGGTCAGTTGGTCGAGCATCGGGCCCGAAATCGTGTTCATGCGGTCCGGCGCATTGAAGGTGATCGTCGCGATATGCTCGGACACCTCGTAGAGAATTTCCTGCGGCGCGGGTGTGATTGCTTCTTGCGGTTTGCTCATGCTTTCTCTCCCTGATTTCGTTTTTGAATTCGTTCAGCCGATTTGCTTCAGCTCGCGCGCATAGCGCTTCCAGTTCTCGACGTAATGGTCGGATGAAAGCCTGAGCGCCGCCGCCTGCTCGTCGGTCAAGGTGCGAACCACCTTGCCCGGCGCGCCGAGCACCATTGAATTGTCGGGAATGTCCTTGCCTTCCGCGATCAGCGTATTGGCCCCGATGAGGCAATTCTTCCCGATCCGCGTCTTGTTCAGGATGATACTGCCGATGCCGATCAGGCTGCCCGCGCCGATGGTGCAGCCATGCAGCATCACCAGATGGCCGATGGTGACGTTCTCTTCGATGTGGATGGGCGAGCCGGGATCGGTATGCAAAACCGATCCATCCTGAACGTTCGAGTTCTCACCCACATGGATCAGCTCATTGTCGCCGCGCAACACGGCGTTGAACCAGATGCTTGCATTGCGTTCGAGCTTCACATTGCCCATCACCTGAGCGTTCGGCGCGATCCAGTATTCGCCTTCGGGTGGCAGAACGGGCGCGCGCGCGCCCAATGCAAAAATAGCCATCTCGTCGTTTCCTTCATCGAGTTCCATCTGGAACGGACTATGCCACGGCCCCTCCCTCGAGACGAGAGAAACGGCTCCCGGCCCGCCCGGTTGCGCCCGTCCCTTCAATATCGCAAGCTTGACGCAGCGGGACCGTTTGGACCGGAAGCGGAGCATTTATGAAGCTATTTCTCGACGCCGTGATTTTCGTCCTTCTCGCGCCGGTCCTCTTTATCCTGGCCTATCAAAACGGGCTGCTCGACCGCTTCGTCCCCGACGACGCCATTCCCGCCGAACCCTTCGTCCGCGCTGAACTCGCGCAGAAGACCAGCGGCACCGATCTGAGCCGTCGCATCGACAAGGCGCTGGACGCAGGCGCCTATGACGATGCCGTGATGTATGGCGACATCGCCGCCTATGCGCAGATGCCCATCGAAGCAGGCACCGCCTCCCGCCTCGAAAACGAAAAGAGCATCGGACGTCGCGTAGCCCGCAACACCGGCAGCTTCTTTGAAGGCTTTATCTCCGGCGAAGGCAACGACACGTCGTCTTTCGTCGGCGTCGTCACCTCCGACCTCTCCGTCGTCGGCGATGTCCGCGACATCGGCCAGGAAGGCGCCAAGCTCGTCAAGGGCGAGGAATATTCGCGGCTCGTTCTCGGCCTCTCCGTCGTCGGCCTTGCCGTAACGACCGCGACCGTCGCCAGCGGCGGCACCGCCCTTCCTGCTCGCATCGGCGTCTCGCTGTTGAAGGTGGCCAAGAAAGCCGGGACGCTCACCGTCGACTTCGCCCGCGACATCACGCGCCTGCTGAACGAGGCCGTGAATTTCGACAAACTCGGCGGCACGCTGAAAAGCATCAATCTCGCCGACACGTCCGCGACCCGCCATGCCATCACCGATTATGCAAACGGCGTCTCCGTGGCGAAACTCACCCCGGCCCTCGACAATATCGCGGCACTGGAAAAAAGCGTCGGCCCGGCCGAGTCCGTGCGGCTCCTGAAATATGTGAACAACGGAGAAGATCTGGCGCGCGTCACGAAGATGAGCGGCAAGCTCGGAACGAAAACGCGCGGCATCGTCGAGATCACCGGCAAGACCAGCCTTCGCGCTTTCAAGACCGTCGCCAATCTGGTGCTTTGGGCGCTGGGTTGGGGTTGGGCAATCATCGCGGCGATCGGCGCCGGGTTTCTCGGCACTCTCGGGCGGCGGGTCAGAGCCCGCCGCACCGCGTGAGGCTCACGACGCCCCAAGAAACAGACTGAGCAGGAAGATACCTGAGAGAAAACTCCACATCATCGAGATGAAGAAGGAGAGCGCCAGCCACGCCGGTGGACGGTTCTCAAAAACTTGCGCGCGCAGCGCATTGCGCAAAATGACGTTCGGCCCGGCAAAAATCAGCGTCATGATTCCGGCGACCTGCTTCACCAGCGAATCCGACCAGATTTGAAAGCTCGCCGGCTTCTTCGTCACCAGTCGATAGAAACTGCCGGTCAAACCGGCGGCGACGAAGCCCGTCGCAGTTGAAAAGAAAAACGCTGTCCATTCAGACATTGGATTGAACCCGCCCATGATTATTCTTTCGGCAGCGCCGCCCCTCGGACGCCTTCCAGCGCCACACTCGCCATCTCGCTAACCGTGATCTTCAATTGCCCGGCCGGACCACGACGCGCTTGCGCGGCAATCCCTCCGAGGACGGAAGATCGGTCGACCAGCGGGATCACCTTGCCGGCCACGCGGCAGGCACTGAAATCCGTCGTGCAGGCAAGACCTGCACGATGCTGGGAACCAAGCCATGCTTCCGCCGGACCCCAGAGGGTCGCGACGACGGCCAGGCTGATAAGCGATTTGACGATGAACGTTGCCATGCGCCCTTATCCGCAAAGCCCGTACCACTTGGCCCACCTCCCGCGAATCGAAAATACATGCGCATAATCAACAGCTTGCACGAAGGGTCAGGAACGGCACAGCCAAATTCCTCCGTGTCCGCGCGGGATTGCGACAATCGGGTGTGCCATCGCGAAACAGCGCATTGTTCGCAAGGACTGCGACGGTAAGATGCCGGCGGCGGGGCGGACGGTTATTCAGGCGGGGAGCGGACCGGGTGGCACGACAGAAGCACGGAAACGGCGAACTCGTTCACGAGCGCCCGGCCTGGATCCTTCCGGCTCTGGTCGTTCTCGCCGTCACGACCTTTTCGGGCTTTTTTCTTTACCATTATTTCGGACCCACGCCCGGCGAGCTGCTGGGCCATGCCCCGCGCGCCAGCGCCGAGCGGCGCAAGGTCGAGGCCGTCGTCGGCGGCACCCGTTTCCTGATCCCGGAAAATTACACGCGCTATCCCTCGCAGCGGTCGGGCGGCGCCCAGCCTGAAATCGCCATGCATGCGTTGATGCCCGATTTCTCGCCCTTCACCCCCGAACGCCAGAGCGAATTCGCGGACAACTCGCCGGACTCCGAAGTCGTCTACTTCACGCTCCACAAGTCCGACGCCATGCTGCCCGCCGAACGTCGTCTGAAGGAAATCTACTCGCGATATTTCATCTCGCCGAAGCCCGAGAAAGACAAGACGGGATTGGAGAGGTTCGGCTTCCGATCGAATTCGGGCTACAAGGACCAGGACCTGCTGGTCGGTACCGACGCCGATGGCCGTCTCGTCCTGCTGCTCTGCCAGCGCGTGACGCCGCTGGTCGAAAGCCCGAACTGTACGCGCACTTTATTGCTGACCCAGAATCTGGCGCTCACCTATCGCTACAAGCGCACGCATCTGGAAGAGTGGCAGCGGATCGACGAATTGATGATCCGAATTGTGACCTCCTTCGAAGCGCCCGGCTTGCCGAACGACCTCGAAGGCACGATCACGGATTGACGCTCATTCAGGCATGTCCCGAAGCCGGATCTACTCCGGCAAGTCAATGTCGAGAATGGCCATCTGGAACGCATAGGACGTCTCGCCGTCTTCTTCATCCTTGAAGATAACGCCGATGAACTCGTCGCCGATATTGACTTCAGCCGAGTCGTCCTTGTTGGGCCGCTGAAAAACGGAGATCGACGGCAAACGGAACTTATCGCGCAGATAGGCCTCGACGCGTTTGATTTCGCTCTTATCCAAAGTCCGTCTCCAATAATTCAGTTACGGGCGAAAGCCCTTCGCCCGTGGTTTTAACGGCTTGTGGCTCATGGCGCAAACGGGCTTTCACGTCCCCTCATCGAGCCGTGTAGCCGCCATCGACGACGAATTCCGCACCAGTCACGAACGACGCTTCTTCCGATGCGAGGAACAGCACCATGTTGGCGATCTCGTCGGCGACGCCGAGACGTCCGATGGGATGTAGCGACACAAGCATCTCCATCATCTCGTTCGGGCCCACGCCTTCCTGCGCCGACACGCCCTGCTCGATGGCGTTGCGCACCAGCGGCGTGTCGATATAGCCCGGATGGATCGAGTTGACGCGAATGCCATATCCGGCCGCAGCGCATTCCAGCGCGGCGCATTTGGTGAGCAGGCGCACGCCGCCCTTCGCTGCGTTGTAATCCGCCGTATTCGGCCAGCCGATCAAACCCATGATCGATGAAATATTTATGATGGAGCCCTTCGCCCCCGCGGCCGTCGTCTTCTTGATGGTGCGGATCGCGTGCTTGCAGCCAAGGAACACGCTGTCGAGATCGACGGCGATCGTGTGCCGCCAGTCTTCAAGCGACTTGTCCTCGATGGGTCCGCCGCTCGGCGCGATGCCCGCATTGTTGACGACGATATGGAGCCCGCCGAAACGATCCTCCGCCAGTTTCACCACGCGCTCCCATTGCGCCTCGATGGTCACATCATGGGCGACAAAAATAGCCTCGCCGCCCAGGCGCTGAATTTCAGCGGCCACAGCCTCGCCGCCCGGCTCGTCGAAATCGCTGCAAATCACCTTGGCGCCTTCGCGCGCCAGCGCCTTTGCGCTTGCGGCGCCAATGCCCTTGGCCGCGCCCGTCACGATAGCGACCTTGCCCTGAACCCGTCCCATACTCGCATCTCCCTGCTTTTGTTTTGCGGTCATTGTGGCCGGTCGCAGCCGTTGCGCAAAGGAGGAAAGAAGGGACCACCCGTGCTATAGACAAATGAGACAACCCAAAACGGAACTTATGAATGCCTGTCGCACACCTCGTTCGCTTCAAGACCTCGAAGTCCACCGAAATCCAGACGCAGCTCCGCGCCTATGTCGAACGCGAGCTGGATCGCAAGCCCCCCAAGGGCTTTCTCTCTTCGCGCGTCCTCGCCGCGACGGACAACAAATCGGTCGCCTTCTATACCGAATGGACGGATGGCGAATTGCTTGCCGACACGCGCGACAGCGCGCCCTGGGAAGCCTGCATGGACCTCAACGGGGTTCACGCCGACGCCGTCGAAGAAACGACTTACGAAATAGCCTGAGCAAAAAAATGAGCGGCCATCCCGCTTCCTATTACGCCGCCACCGCCAAGGGAATGCCGGAACTCGGCCCCCTCAATGGCGACGAGATCGCCGATGTCTGCATCATCGGCGCGGGCTATACCGGCCTCTCCGCCGCGCTTCATCTTGCCGAACGCGGTTATTCGGTGACGCTGCTCGAGGCCGAACGCGTCGGCTTCGGCGCGTCCGGGCGCAATGGCGGTCAGCTCGGCACCGGTCATCGCAAGGATCAGCGCACGCTCGAGGAAAAACTCGGCCTCGATTGGGCGCATCGCCTATGGGCCCTGGCGGTCGATGGCGTCGCGACGGTGAAAGATCTGATCTCCCGCTATGAAATCGATTGCGACCTGAAGCCCGGCGTTTTGCAAGCCGCCTGGAAACACGGCGAAGCCCCTTGGCTCGAGGAAGAAGCCGCCCATATGGCGCGGGAATATGGCTACGAGCAACTGCGCTATGTGCCACTCGAAGAAATGCGCGACATGGTCGGCACCACGCGTTATTTCGGCGGCCTTCTCGACAGCGGCGCGGCGCATCTTCATCCGCTTAACTATTGTCTCGGCCTTGCCCGCGCCGCCATGTCGAAAGGCGTCCGCATCTACGAACAGTCGCGCGTGACGGACATCGCGCACACCGATCCCGCGCGCGTCGCCACCGCAACAGGCGCAGTCACCGCGCGCCATGTCGTGCTCGCCTGTAACGCCTATCTCGGACGGCTTGAGCCCCGCATCGCCGGTCGCATCATGCCGGTCAATAATTTCATCATCGCCACCGAACCGCTGGGCGAGAACCGCGCCCGCTCGCTGATCCGCGACAATGTCGGCGTGCAGGACACGAAATTCGTCATCGACTATTACCGCCTCTCCGCCGATAACCGCCTGCTTTTCGGCGGCGGCGAAAACTATTCATCGCGCTTCCCGAACGACATCGCGGCCTTCGTTCGCAAGCCGATGCTCCGCGTCTTTCCGCAACTCGACGATGTGAAGATCGAATATGCCTGGGGCGGCACGCTGGCGATCACCATGCCGCGCGTCCCCGATTTCGGTCGCCTCGCGCCGAACGTCATCTATGCGCAAGGCTATTCCGGCCAGGGCATCAACATCGCAACGCTCGCCGGCAAACTCGTCGCCGAAGCCGTCGCTGGCCAGTCCGAACGCTTCGACTGTCTCGGCGAAATCAAGGTCCCGAATTTCCCCGGCGGCACATGGCTTCGTTATCCGGGGCTGATGCTCGGCGTCCTCTGGTACACGCTGAAGGATCGGCTGCCGTGAATGGCGGCTATCCTTCGAGACGCGGCTGCGCCGCTCCTCAGGATGAGGTTTTCTTTTGGGATAGTCTGAAGAATAGATCCTCATCCTGAGGAGCGAACCAAAGGTTCGCGTCTCGAAGGACGAGGCCCGGAAGCTGCAACGGGCCTAAATCCCGCTACTGCCCACATCCGTCTCGTTGATGATGTGATCCATCTCATGGCTCGGCTTATCGCAACCCGCGCAGCCGACGAGCTTTGCGGGCACGCCCACCGCCGTGCAATGCGGCGGCACCGTTTGCAGCACGACACTGCCCGCACCGATGCGGCTATATTCGCCGACTTCGATATTGCCCAGCACCTTCGCGCCGACGCTGATGAGAACGCCGCGCCGGATCTTCGGATGCCGGTCGCCGATTTCCTTGCCCGTGCCGCCCAGCGTCACGCCATGCAGCATCGAGACATCGTCTTCCACCACAGCCGTCTCGCCGATGACGATGCCGGTTGCATGATCGATGAAGACGCCCTTGCCGATCCGCGCGGCTGGATGAATGTCGACGGCGAAGAGTTCGGACACGCGGCTCTGAATGTAGAGCGCCATGGCCCGGCGGCCATGCGTCCACAGCCAATGCGCCACGCGATAAAGCTGCAACGCGCTATAGCCTTTGAAAAACAGCAAGGGCTGCGCATAGGAATGGCAGGCCGGATCGCGCTCATAATAAGCAACGATATCCGCCCGCGCCGCTTCCGCAATCGACGGATCGTCGCGCAGCGCTTCGTCGAAAAGCTCGCGCAACTGCATCGCGCGCACTTCGGAATTGCCGACCTTCTGCGCAAGCTGATAGGCAAGCGACGCGTTGAATGTCTTGTGATGCAAAACCGTGACGTGAAGGAAACTCGCCAGAGCCGGTTCGCTCAGCGCCATTTCCTCGGTCTCGGCGCGCAAGCGATCCCACACGGGGTCGCAAACCGACAGGGCATCCGATGCGCGGTTTCTTTCCACAGACTTCGACATGCGATGCTCCTTGCCAACCGTCGGGCCGCGCTCCACCGAGCGTCGAACCCCACCATGTGCTAACGCATCATGGCGACCTTAATATCCTAGCATATGCGGGGGCTTGCAGCTAGTTCTGAAACAGAACTGATAATGTCTCGCAAAATCGCCCGTCCCCATTCCTCTGATATGGTTTTCCAAACGAAATTTATAAGGGGCGTCCCAAATGCCGACCGTCAAAGCAGGCGATCTCGAAATCTATTATGAGCGCAAAGGACCGGAAACGGACAACGCCCCGCGCCTTCTCTTCATCTCCGGCTCGGGCGGCGACCTCCGCAGCAAACCGAACGTGATGGACGGCCCCCTCCCCAAACACTTCGATACGTTGGCCTATGACCAGCGAGGGTTAGGCCAGACATCGAAGCCCGACCGCCCCTATACGATGGCCGAATATGCCGACGATGCCGTCGCCCTCATGGCGGCGATAGGTTGGGGCTCCGCCCTCGTCATCGGAGCTTCCTTCGGCGGTATGGTCGCCCTCGAACTGGCGATCCGCCACCCGCACATGGTCGAAGGTCTGGTCCTCTGCTGCACCTCACCCGGCGGCGCAGGCGGCGCGTCCTATCCTTTGCACGAACTTCTGCCCATGTCCCGCGAAGAGCGCGCCCGCCACCTCATCGGCGTCATCGACACGCGGCGCGACGCCGAATGGCAGAAAGCGCATCCCGCTGAATACGAGCAACTCGTTGCCTTTGCCGCCAATGATCCCTATACGGATGAAAACGGCCGGGAAATGGGCTATCGCCGCCAACTTGAGGCCCGCGCCCATCACGACACATGGGATCGCCTCGACCGGATCAAATGCCCCACCCTTATCTGCGCCGGAAAATACGACGGCCAGGCAACCCCGCCTACGCAGGAGAAAATGCTCTCCCGCATAAAAGGTGCCGAACTCCGCTTCTTCGAAGGCGGCCACTATTTCATGGTGCAGGACCGGGACGCATTTCCGGCGATGATCGAATTTCTGAAAGGGTGAACCGTCACCCGCAAAGGCTGCAACGCCGCGTTAAACCTTTCCGTCCTAACGTGCCCTTCCGCTCCTCCTTCCGCCGGAACCACTCATGTCCGACCTCGCCACATCCGCTGTCGTCGCCTCGCAAGGCCAGACGCAGCTCACCATGGTCAATGCGATGCTGAAGGCGAGCCATCAGCAGGATCAGGCTATGGTCGACATGCTGTCTCTGGCGGTCGAGCAAGGTCAGGCGCAAGCCGCCGCACCGGCGGGCATGGGTGCCCTTATCGACACCACGGCTTGATCTCCATTGCTTTCCTCCCCCTCGCTCGTCAGCATGACGCAGAGATTCACAAAGGGGGAAACATGATGCAGTTTGGCGTTTTCGCGGGAGGCCTTACGCTTCTCTTGACCTGCGCGGCGTGTATGTCAGTTAGCGATGTCTCGCCGGTCGGCAGAGACACTTACACCGTTGGTTCGGATTCAAGGGGCGGCTTTCAAAGCTGGGCGGAAGTAAAGGCTTCGGCCATTCAGAAGGCAGACGCTCATTGTACTTCGCTGGGGAAGCACATCAGCGATGTAAAAACAGAAACCCACGGGGCTCGAGGCTGGACCCCTATGGAGGCCGACGTCACATTCCGTTGCCTCGATGCGAACGACCCCGAATATAAAAAGCCAACATCAAACTAGGACACCGCCTGATCGCTTTCCGTACTGGACGCCGCGCCGTTTCAGCGGCACGCTTGCCGTCCGGGCGCCGTTCCGCTAGTTTAATGAAAACCATTAATGCGGACGAGAGAGTTCATGGGCCGGAAAATCCTTTTCATCACCACTGACCAGATGCGCTTCGACGCCATAGGCGCGAATGGCGGCAAGGTCGCGCGCACGCCCGCCATCGACGCGCTGGCCGCGAACGGCATCAACTACACCCGCGCGCATAATCAGAACGTCGTTTGCATGCCCGCGCGCTCGACGATGATCACCGGTCAATACGTCTCGACGCATGGCGTCTGGATGAACGGCGTGCCGCTCCCCGTCGATGCGCCCTCCGTCGCGGCCTATCTGCATGACAAGGGCGGCTATCGCACCGCGCTGATCGGCAAGGCGCATTTCGAGCCCTTCCTCGATTTCAAGCAGCAATTCTATGAAAGCCAGATGGCGCGTCGCGGCGAGAACGGCCCGCATCGCGGCTTCGAGCATATGGAGCTTGCGGCCCATTCGCCGCTAATCCTGCATTACGCCGAATGGCTGAAGACGCACGACCCGGACGCCTTCGTGAAGTTCTATCCAAACCTTGACGACAAGTTTCAGGTGAACGCGGCAGGCGGCGGCGAAACCGGCGGCTGCCAGCTGCATTTCAACCCGGTCGAGCGCCAGAACTATCACACCGACTGGGTCGCCGACCGCACCATCGCCTGGCTCGACACGGTGAAGGCGGAAGAAGACTGGTTCTGCTGGATGAGCTTCCCCGATCCGCATCACCCGTGGGACCCGCCCGCGAGCGAACTTGGCCGTCATCCGTGGAAAGACACGCCGATGCCGGAATTCTATCCGGGCTCAAAAGAAAAAATCGAAGCGGTGCTGAAAGAAAAGCCTCGTCACTGGATGGAATGGTACACCGGCGAGCGCGTCACGAACTTCGAAGCGCCGCCCGAATTCCGCGCCATCGACATGACGGCCGATCAGGTGCGCGAGATCAACGCCTTCACCCATGTCGAAAATGAATTGATCGACGAAGCCGTGGCGAAAGTCATGGCGGCGATTGCCAAACGCGGCTGGGGCGACGATGTCGATGTCGTCTTCACCACAGACCACGGCGAATTTCAGGGCGAGTTTGGCCTGCTCTTCAAAGGCCCCTATCACGTCGATGCGCTGATGCGCTTGCCGATGATCTGGCGTCCGGCGAAATCGGCGGGCGTCGCGCCCTCGAGCGTCGAAGCGCCGGTCGGCCAGGTCGATCTCGCGCCGACCTTCTGCAAGATCGCGGGCCTGCCCGTGCCGGACTGGATGCAAGGCAAGCCCATGCCGCTCACCGACGCGGAAGGTGGCAAACAGGGCCGCGAACGCGTTTTCACCGAATGGGATTGCACCCATGTCGATGGCACGACGGTCGGCCTGCGCACCATCTACCGCGACGGCTACACGATCACCGCCTATCTGCCCGGCACGATCTATGACGGCACGGAAGGCGAACTCTACGACCACAAGAACGACCCGCAACAGTGGCGCAACCTCTGGAACGATCCGGCCTATGCCGCGCTGAAATCGGACCTGCTCGCGGACCTGAAGGACAATCTCCCCCCGGTCCACGACCCGCGCATGGAGCCCGTCGCGCCGGTTTGAACGGCTATCCTTCGAGACGCCGCGTCACCGCTCCTCAGGATGAGGTTTTCCTTTCACCCTCATCCTGAGGAGGCGCGCAGCGCCGTCTCGAAGCCTCATCCTGAGGAGGCGCGCAGCGCCGTCTCGAAGGACGAGGCCCGTGCGCAAAATCGCACAGTGACTCTCTCCGCGCCCATGGCCAGAATGCGCCACACGCAACTGACCCGCCGGAGCCTCCCATGCCCTCCCCCACCACCCGCATGATCGCCAAAAAAGACGGCGCGATCGGCTGGATGATTTTCAACAATCCCGAACGCCTCAACGCCGTCAGTCTCGACATGTGGCAGGCCGTCCCGAAGATCATCGCGGGCTTCGAATCCGATCCCGAGATCAAGGTGATCGTGCTCACCGGCGCGGGCGGCAAGGCTTTCGTCGCGGGCGCCGACATTTCCCAATTCGAAGCGCAACGCGGCGATCCGGCCAGCGTCATCACCTATGAAGACGCCACCACCATCGCCTTCGAAACCATCGCGCGGGCCGAACGCCCGACCATCGCCATGATCGACGGCTATTGCATCGGCGGCGGCCTGGGGCTCGCGCTCTCCTGCGATCTGCGCTTCGCCGCGGAAGGTTCAGCCTTCGGCATTCCCGCCGCGAAACTGGGCCTCGCCTATGCGGCGTCGGGCACGCGCCGCCTGGTCGATGTCGTCGGCCCCGCTTATGCGAAAGAAATATTCTTCACCGCCCGCCGCTTCACCCATGACGAAGCGCTGGGCATGGGCCTTATCAACCGCGTCTTCGTCCGCGAAGCGCTGGAAGCCGAAACGCGCGCCACTTGCGCCGCCATCGGCGACAACGCGCCGCTGACCGTGATGACGGCGAAGAAGATCGTCGATGAAACGCGCAAGGCGCCCGGCAATTTCGATCCCGCCTATTGCGACACCCTCATCGCCCGCTGCTTCGGCAGCGAAGACTACGCCGAAGGCCGCACCGCCTTCATGGAAAAACGAAAGCCGGTGTTCCGGGGAAGATGATGTCATCTCACCTCCCCCTTGCGGGGAGGTCAAAACGCGGAACGCGTTTTGGGTGGGGGGTCTCTTCACAAAACTTTTTCGAAGCGCCCCCCACCCCAACCCCTCCCCACAAGGGGGAGGGACTTAAAAAACAAAACAACAGGGAGAACCCACAATGACCGGAAGACTCGAAGGCAAAGTCGCCATCATCACCGGCGGCACCAGCGGCATCGGCCGCGGCACCGTCGATCTGTTCCTGAAGGAAGGCGCGAAGGTCGTCGCGGGCGACTTGCAGGACCACAAGGGCGAGGCGATGGAGCGCGAGCTCGGCGCGAATTTTTCCTATTGCCGTGCCAATGTCGCCGTCGAAGCCGAAGTGAAAAATCTCGTCGATCACACGGTGAAGAAATTCGGCCGCCTCGACGTGCTCTTCAATAATGCCGGTTACGGCGGTGTGGGCGGCGAGCTGCACGAGATCGACATGAACGGCTTCGACGAAACCGTCGGCGTCCTGCTGAAAGGCGTCGTGCTCGGCTACAAATACGCCGTGCCTCATATGACGAAACAGCAATCGGGCAGCATCATCTCGACGGCCTCCGTCGCCGGTCTGCAAGCGGGCTACGGTCCCCTCGTCTATTCGGCCTGCAAAGCCGCCGTGCATCATTTCTCACGCTGCGCCGCGCTCCAGCTCGCGCCGCATTTCGTCCGCTCCAACGCGATCTGCCCCGGCGGAATCGCCACCTCGATCTTCGGCGCGGGGCTCGGCCTCGGCACGCAGGTCGCCGACCAGTTCGCCGAAGTGATGAAAACCCATCTGGCGAAAATCCAGCCGACGCCGCGCTCGGGTCTTCCCAACGACATCGCCGAAACGGCCCTCTTCCTCGCCAGCGACGCTTCGACTTTCGTCACCGGCCAGACCATCGCCGTCGATGGCGGCTTGACGGCTGGTCCCATGGCGACGCTCGGCAAGCGCATCGACTTCGAGAAGGTCATCGGCGATTTTCTGGCCGATTTGCCCAAGTAATCCGGGCTTTTTTCCCGGAAACGCTTTCGCAACCATCTCCGCATAATCTGGCTCCCGGACCCATCCGGTCCGGGACGCCGCCATGCCGAAGCACTCCGAACTGCCGCCCGCCGACCTCAGCGAAGCCCGCGACCGTCGCGGCTTCCGCCGCATCGGCACGCGCATGGAAGGCCGCATCGTTTTCGCGGGCGTCGATGTCGATTGCATCATCCATGAAATGTCGGCGACCGGCGCGCTGGTCGAATGCATGCCGCTTCCCGCTCTCGGCGCGGGCCTCGCTCTCGACGTACCGGATGTCGGCTGCGCCATGGGCCGCGCCCTGCGCCACGAAGACAACCTTGTCTGCATCGAACTGACGACCGCACCGGAAAAGCGCCACCGCTTCGCCGACAGGCTGATCCTCGCCGCCTTCCGCTTCCCGCCTGACGCCTAGTCAGGCCCCAATCTCGCATATGGGCCAATGGCCCGCGAGCGGATACACTCCCCGCAAAACGCATATCTCCGGGGAGCACCATGACACTCAAAGACAAGGTTTCCATCGTCACCGGCTCGGCCACCGGCCTCGGCGCCGCCGTCGCCATCATGCTGGCCGAACGCGGCAGCAAGGTCGTCATCAACTACACAAAGAGCGAAAAGGAAGCGAAAGAAACGCTGGCGCTCTGCAAGGCCAAGGGCGTCGAAGCCATCATGGCGCAAGGCGACATCGGCAATGACGACGACTGCAAGAAAATCGCCAAGGCCGCCATCGACGCCTGGGGTCGCATCGACATTCTCGTGAACAATGCAGGCACGACGCAATTTGCAAACCACGCCGATCTCGACGCGCTCTCCGCCGATGATTTCCTCTGGATCTACAAAGTGAACGTCGTCGGCGCCTACCAGATGATCCGCGCCTGCGCGCCGGCCATGCGCGAGGCGGGCAAAGGCTCCGTCGTCAACATCTCCTCCATCGCGGGCGTCACCGGCATCGGCTCGTCGGTCGCTTACGCCGCGTCGAAGGGCGCGCTCAACACCATGACCTTGTCGCTCGCCCGTTCGCTCGCGCCGTTGATCCGCGTGAACGCCGTCTGCCCCGGTTTCATCGGCACGCGCTGGTTCTCCGATCGCTTCGGCGAGGAGCAGTATCAGAAAATCCGCAAGCAGCAGGAAGCCTCGACCCCGCTCGCCCGCGCCGGTACGCCTGAGGACATCGCCACGGCGGTTGTCTTCTTCGCGGGCGAAGGCTCGGACCACATCACCGGCGAAACCCTCATCACCGATGCCGGCATGCATCTGGGATTTGCACCACTCACGGCGAGGTGATGTCGGGCCTCGTCCCCTCGGGGCCAGCCGCA
>DASYEM010000057.1:0-2462 GCA_036499025.1 Parvibaculum sp.
CGCCCAACGTGTTGAAGCAATCGGGAAGCGGCACGTTCCCGTGGTGCGTGAAGGACGCCTCGCTTGCCGACGGCGTCGTCGAGGTGAAGATGAAGCCCGTCTCCGGCCGCGAGGACCAGGCGGGCGGCCTGATGTGGCGCTGGAAGGACGGCGACAACTACTACGTCGCGCGCGCCAACGCGCTCGAGAACAACGTCTCGCTGTATTACACGGAGAAAGGGAAGCGCAACACGATCCGTTACGTGAATGCGCCGGTCGCCAGCAACGCCTGGCATGCGCTACGGGTCGAGTTCAGCGGCAAGCACATCCGCATCGCGCTCGACGGCAAGACTTACATCGAACTCGACGACGAGCACATCGCGGGAGCGGGCGCGCTCGGCGTCTGGACCAAGGCGGACAGCGTCACGATATTCGACGATTTCAGCTACGGTCAGGCAGGCGGAGCCCTTGCGAAGTAGTGTGCGATAGCCGGCAATGAAAAGGAAGATCCGATGAGTTCAGAAGCAAAAGCGCCTTCCGCGCCTGCCTACTCGCTGTGGGCGATGGTTCTTTACATGCTGAAGCTCGGCACCCTTGGCTTTGGCGGGCCGGTCGCGCTGGTCGGCTACATGCATCGCGATCTTGTGGAAGAGCGAAAGTGGATTGCCGAGTCGGACTACAAGGAAGGTCTTGCGCTCGCCCAGCTCATGCCGGGACCGCTGGCGGCGCAGTTCGCGATCTACATGGGCTATGTCCATTACGGCAACCTGGGCGCCACCGCGGTGGGGATTGCCTTCGTCATTCCTTCGTTCCTGATGGTCATCGGCATCGGTGCGGCTTATGTCGCCTACGGCGGGCTCGCCTGGATGCAGGCGGTCTTCTATGGCGTCGGCGCGTGCGTCATCGGCATCATCGCGATCAGCGCCTACAAGCTGACGACCAGGAGCGTTGGCAAGGACGTCCTGTTGTGGGCGATCTGTCTGACCGCGATGGGCGTGACGGTGCTGACAGAGTCCGAGTGGGTGCTGCTGTTCCTCGCCTCGGGTTTGCTGGTGTGGCTCGTCAAGGCGCCGCCAAAGATCCTGCGGAGCGATGCGACGCCGAAGGTCTTCGCGGCCACGGCGCTGGCTCCATTTGCTCTGGCGATTTTCGACCGCTCGGACGGAGCCGTGCTATGGCAGATCGGCACCTTTTTCGCCGAGGCGGGGGCTTTCGTATTCGGGAGCGGGCTTGCCATCGTGCCGTTCCTGTATGGAGGCGTCGTCAACGAGCATCACTGGCTGACCGAACGCCAGTTCGTGGACGCGGTCGCGGTCGCGATGATCACGCCGGGGCCGGTGGTGATCACGGTGGGCTTCATCGGCTACCTGGTCGCAGGTCTGTCCGGCGCGACGGTGGCAGCGCTCGCCACCTTTCTACCCTGCTATTTTTTCACCATCATCCCGGCGCCGTACTTCAAGAAGCATGGCAAGCAACCCGGCCTCATCGCGTTCGTGGACGGCGTGACCGCCGCCGCCGTCGGAACCATTGCCGGGGCGGTGATCGTGCTCGGCAAACGCTCGATCATCGATCTTCCGACCCTGATTCTCGCGATCGCCACGGCAGTGTTGATCAGCCGATTCAAGAAGCTGCCGGAGCCGGCGATCGTCGCGATGGCCGCGGTGATCGGTTTGCTCATCTACCCGGCATCGAAGCTGTAATCCCATTGCGTCGCACGGGTGAAAATAAAAATAATTCAATATTTTCAGAATGTTATATAGAAATTTAGCAATAGCGCGATGAAGAACTCGACCGGAAATGGGCCCAGCCGCGTGGCGATCCTCTGCCCGGGAGATCGGGAACTGCGACGAACAGCGACGCCCGCAAAGAGCCGCTTTTCAATGGTGTTCGACGCCCTGAACAGGCTGGGAGCTCATACGGAACTCGCCGTCTATCACGACGATTTCTGCGAGGAGGTTCGTCAGCAGATCATGAAGGCCGACGCCGTGCTGGTCTGGTTCAATCCCGTCGAGGGCGGGCGCGACCGGTCGGTGCTCGATGGGATGCTGCGCGAAGTCGCCGCGTCCGGCGTTTTTGTCAGCACCCATCCCGATATCATCCTCAAGCTGGGCACCAAGGAAGTCCTGTACCGGTCGCGCGAAATCGGATGGGGATGCGACACGCACCTGTATCACAGCCTGGACCAGATGCGCCGGGAATTGCCCGCGCGTCTCGCAGACGGCAAGGCCCGTGTGCTGAAGCAATATCGCGGGCAGAGCGGCGATGGCGTCTGGAAGATCGAGGTCGCCGCGGGAGCGCCATCCTTCGAAACGCTGGTTCGGGTCCGGCATGCCAAGCGTGGAAGCCCGGAAGAGCAAATCGCATTGAGCGAGTTCTATGAACGTTGCGCGCAGTATTTCGCCGGTGACGGAAGGATGGTGGACCAGGCCTACCAGGAGCGACTACCCGAGGGCATGACGCGCTGCTACCTGGTGCACGACAAG
>DASYEM010000058.1:0-2379 GCA_036499025.1 Parvibaculum sp.
ACGACGTTCAACGCCGACATTTCCGAATTCCGGCCACTGGAACAGCATCTGTGGGACCTGACCGAGCGGGTGTCGACGCGGCTCAAGGCAGCGCAACTTGCGGGTTCGACCGTCACGCTCAAGCTCAAGAGCGCGGACTTCAAAATCTGCACCCGCGCCCGCTCGCTCGGCCATCCGACGCAACTCGCGTCGCGCATCTTCGCGGCGGGCAAGGACCTGCTGAAGAACGAAGTCGGCGGCACACGCTATCGCCTGATCGGCATCGGCGTCAGCCATCTCGAAGACGCCATTGGCCCGGACCTCTCCGATCTGATTGACCGCCGTGCCGCCGGCGCCGAACTGGCGGTCGACAAACTGCGCGAGAGGTTCGGCAAAGGCGTCGTGGTTAAAGGTTTGGCGCTGGACGACGAATAACGCCCAAAGCCTTGTACTAAAAGCCGCCGCCTCTTTGACGCTTACTTAAACAAATTTCATCAGGTTGCCGGGGCCAGAGTTCTTGGACCAAGCCCCATGTCGCATCGTGTCCTCATTACCGGCGCCGCCGGCTATCTCGGCGGCATGCTGTGCGATCAGCTCTCAAAACGCGACGACGTCGAAACGATCATCGGCCTCGACATGAACGACATGCCGCCTGCCCTGCGCGGCATGCCGAAACTGCGCTGGATCAAGGCGAACACCGCCGACGCGTGGGAAGCCGCCGCCGCAGAGCAAAAGCCCGACATCGTTTTCCACACCGCATGGCAGATCCGCGAGATGTACGGGCAGCGGGCGACGCAATGGCAGTGGAATGTCGAAGGCGCTGGGAAGGTTTTCGATTTTGCCTTCACCACACCGTCGGTGAAGCGGCTCATCCATTTCTCGACCGTCGCCTCCTATGCGGCAAAAGCGGCGAACACCATCGAGCATCGCTTCAAGGAAGAGGAAGGCTTTCGCGAGAGCGACTTCCTCTACGCCGAGGAGAAGCGTTTCGTCGAGCAGAGCCTTGAACGCAAATTCGCGCAATCGCGCGAGCGCGGCAACGATGTCTCGGTGGCCATTCTGCGCCCGGCCGCATTGACCGGCCCGCGCGGCCGCGCCCGCACCGGCGGCTTGAGATTGCAAAACGCGCTCGCCGGTCAGCAAAACGCCAGCGCCATCCAGCGCCTCGTATCGCTGCTGGTCTCGATCCTGCCCGTGACGAAAAAATGGAGCCGTCAGTTCCTGCACGAAGACGACATCGTCGATATCGCGACGCTATTGGCGTTCGATGAACCCAGGGCGCCTTATGTCGTTCTGAATGCCTGCCCACCCGGCGACGTCATGCGCGGCGAGGACATGGCGCGGGTGTTCGGCAAGAAGATGCTGCGCATCCACCCGCAACTGATCCGCCTCGCCTTCTTTGTGCTGTGGCACGGCACGCGCGGCCGCATTCCGTCATCGCGCGGAAGCTGGAAGGCCTACGCCTTTCCCATCACCGCCGACGGCGCGAAGCTCACCGAGAATTACGGCTATCGCTATCGGATGGACACGCTCGACGCGTTCACGAAGAACGAAGGGCGCTATTCAGTCTAGGCAGTAGTGGAGTAGCCCGTACGTCGCTGCGCCGCAGCCTTCTCGCCCTCCGCCGTCATCGCTTGATAGGCAGCGTCCAATTGCGCGCGCGTATAGTTCGTCGAAACAGTCGGACGCGGCGTCCATTCGGATTGCGTGATCGCGGTGGGCGCCTTCTCGATCGTGCCGCCGACGGCCTTCGCGATAGCCTCCGCACGGAACTGCGCCAGATCGGGGCCGCCATTGAGACCGGGCGGATCTTGCAGATTTCCGACCTTTCCCGCCGCCTGGTTGGTCATCGCCGACGAACCACCGTTATAGAGAGTCGCAACAACCTTGCCGTCGACCTTGACGGTCGCATAGATATTTTGCGGCGCGTTGTCCGGTATCTCCGTGGCTGCGACCGACTGGGCGGCTTGCATCTGCAGCCAGTTCGTCGCCATGTGGTCACGCAGCTCGGGATTGTCCTTGACCGAGATGAACTTCAGTCCCGACGTATCGAGTTTCTTGAGCGTCGAAACCGGAATTCCCTGCTGCGGTGGACTTGCATCCGCGCCGGCCACGGGCAACGCATCTGCTGACGTCGATGTCACCTTTGATGGACGCGTCTGTGCAGACCGCGCATAGCGCGCGACATCAATCATACTCGTAATCATGGGCACCCTTCCTCGGTACCCAAAGCAAGGGCAATCGTTGTGCCAACGCGGAAGTGATTGATAAAACTGGCTCTCTGCCTCGCGCAGAAGGGCTGCGGACCGGAAAATCTTGCCGACCGGAGACAAATTTTCCGCCACGTCCGGCATCGCATTGGAACTGGAGGGCTTACGCCTAATTTGAATTTACGTGGTC
>DASYEM010000059.1:0-49604 GCA_036499025.1 Parvibaculum sp.
CATTGCGAGGCCCGAAGGGCGTGGGCAACCATCTTTCCTGCGGGCTATGCCGCTCTGGATCGCTTCGCTGCGCTCGCAATGACGGCGTTGGAAATTAGGGCCCGCCATGCCGCTTGACCTTTATCTGGCCTTCGTCGCCGCAACGCTGGTGCTGTGCATCATCCCCGGCCCGGTCGTGACGTTTCTTGTCGCCACAGGAATCCGTCAGGGCCCGCGCGACGCACTGATCGGCCTCGCCGGATCGTCGAGCGCGCTTTGCATTCACATGGCGCTGGTTGTCGCCGGCCTCGCTCCGCTTCTCTCGGCGCTCGGCTCATGGGCCGAAGTCTTGAAATTGATCGGCGCGGCCTATCTCGTCTGGCTCGGCGTGCAGGCCTGGCGCGCGCCGATTGAACGCGACGGTATCGATGCCGCCCCCGCATCGCGTCTGCGGCCCTCAGTGCTTTACCGGCGCGGCCTTCTGATTTCGGTGACGAACCCGAAGACGCTCGCTTTCTACGCCGCCTTCTTCCCGCAATTCATCGACACATCGCGCGCAGCCCTGCCGCAATTTATTCTTCTCGCCGTCAGCTTCATTCTCATCAGTGCGCTGTCGGACGGCACCTACGCCGTCGCTGCCGGACGCCTCGCGCCGCATCTGAAAAGCCCGCGCGCACAAATCATCCGCAATAAAATCACCGGCGTCGTTCTCACCGTAGCGGGCCTCGGCCTTGCGCTCGCACGCCGCTAGACATCAGGGAGACATGAAATGTCCATCAAGGCGATCCGCATTCACAAGACGGGCGGGCCCGACGTTCTGCAACTGGACGACATCGATTTGCCGCCGCCGGGAGCCGGGCAGGTTCGCGTCGCCAACAAGGCCGTCGGACTGAATTTCGTCGAGACCTATTTCCGCTCCGGCCTCTATCCCGTGCCGATGCCCTTCACGCTCGGCAGCGAAGCCGCCGGCATCGTCGAAGCCTTGGGCGAGGGCGTCACGCATCTGAAGGTCGGAGACCGCGTCGCCTATAATAGCGGCGGAGCTTATGCCCAAGCGACCAACGTGCCCGCGATCCGCGCCTTGCCCCTGCCGGATGCGGTGAGCTTCGAAGCTGCGGCCACGCTTCTCCTCAAAGGCGCGACCGCCGAATATCTTCTGCGCCGCACCTTCCGCGTCGAACGGGGTCAAACGATCCTTTGGCATGCAGCGGCAGGCGGCGTCGGCCTCATCGCGACGCAATGGGCAAAGCATCTGGGCGCCACTGTCATCGGCACGGTCGGCTCCGACGACAAGGCGGCGCTTGCCAAAGCACATGGCTGCGATCACGTCATCAACTATCGCAATGAAAACGTTGCCGAGCGTGTGAAGGAAATCACCGGCGGCAAGAAAGTGCCCGTCGTCTATGACGGCGTCGGCAAGGATACATTCCTCTCCTCGCTCGATTGCCTCGCGCCACGTGGTCTCCTTGTCTCCTTCGGGAATGCCTCGGGCCCCGTCACCGGCGTCGATCTCGGAATCCTCGCCAGCAAAGGCTCGCTCTACCTGACGCGCCCGACGCTCGCGACCTATGCGGCCTCGAACGAAGACTATGCCGACATCGGCAGACATGTTTTCGATGTGGTCGCCAGCGGTGCGGTGAAAATCCAGATCAACCAGCGTTACAAACTCGCCGACGCGGCTCAGGCCCATCGCGATCTCGAAGCCCGCAAGACGACGGGCGCGACGGTGCTGGTACCGTGACATAAAAAGGGCGGCCCCCTCGGACCGCCCCTTTTCAGCAGCGCCTGACCGCCATCAGGCGGCTGCCTTCGTTCTGTAGCGATCGGCGGGTTTGTTTTTCGACAGATTCGGCCCCAGCGCCACGCGCGCCGAGACGGCGGCGTCCCAATCCTTCGCATCGGGCAAGGACGGGATCGTCACCAGCTCGCCCCGATCGAAACCGACCAGTGCCGCATCGACGAGATCTCCGGCCTCCATCACCGAGGCCGGGTCGAAATCGTCGAATGAGCCTCCGACGCGGTCGAAAATTTCGGTGCGCGTCAGCCCCGGCAGAACCGCCTGAACCCTCACGCTGCTTTGCGCGAGCTCCCCCTGCAACGCTTGCGTCAGAGCGAGGACGAAAGCCTTGCTGCCGCTATAGGCGCCGTTAAACAATTCCGGGATGAGTGCGACGACGGAGGCGATGTTGATGATGCCGCCCCTGTCTCGTGCCGCAAACACCGTCGCGGCGGCAATCGCGAGACGATTCAAAGCCGTCACGTTCAGCTCGATCATCCGGTCGAGATAATCGACATCCGCGCCGACCAGCGGACCATCGGGGCCGATGCCCGCATTATTGACGATCAGCGAGATCGACGCGTCTTCCCGCAAGCGCCTCTCGACCGCCAGCAAATCGGCTCTCGAAGTGAGGTCCGCCTTGAAGACCTCCACCGCGACGCCCGCTTCGCCGCGTAACCGCGCCGCCAGTTCTTCAAGCCGCGCCTGATCCCGCGCCACCAGAAGCAGATCGTAACCGCGTCGCGCCAGCCGGTCGGCATAGACCGCCCCGATGCCGGAGGAAGCGCCCGTGACCAGCGCCACGCCCTTTGATGCCTGCTTGCTCATCTTCGAATTCTCCGGCTTATGCGACAGCCCGGCCATCGCTTGATTTAGTGGTATATACCTCTAATATGGAAGAGACGAAGCGGCTTGCAAGAGGGTCCGCCGCAAAATTCGGGAATGGTATCGATGGCCGATCAATCCGAGAAACCCGGCATCAGCGGCATGAACACCTGGGATTTCTGCACCAACGCCGCCATCCGTCGCGCCTCGCGCCGCGTCGGCCAGCTCTATGACGACGCCATCGCGCCGTCCGGTTTGCGCACGACGCAATACACGCTGCTGGCGCAGATCAGGTTGCTGGGCGAGCCAACCTTGCGTCAGCTCGCCAATGCTCTGGTGATGGACCTATCCGCGCTCGGCCATACGCTGAAGCCGCTGGAGCGCGACGGCTACGTCACCCTCGTGCCGGATGAAAAGGACCGCCGCGCCAGACGAGCGCGCCTCACGCCCAAGGGACTTGCCAGGCTCGCTGAAGCGACGGCGCTCTGGCACAAGGCTCAATCGCGCTTCGACGCGGAATTCGGTGCGAAGAAATCGGCGGCCCTGCGGCGCGCGCTCGATCTCATTTCATCGGATGAGTTCGCGGAAAAATTCACCGCCGCCAGTCAATAAGCTATTTGCCAAGACCCAGCGAAGCACTGGGCACGCCATGCCCCGTGTCGATGAAAATCGCACGACGCAACGTGAGAATCCGGTCGAGCGTCACGTCGACGGTCCATTCCGATACCTGCTCGCAAGGCACCACCGTTCCGATGATGCGCG
Source organism: Parvibaculum sp. (assembly GCA_036499025.1). Classification (GTDB taxonomy): domain Bacteria; phylum Pseudomonadota; class Alphaproteobacteria; order Parvibaculales; family Parvibaculaceae; genus Parvibaculum. The sequence goes on from DASYEM010000059.1 coordinate 3,344, forward strand.
CCTTGCCATCGCCATCGGGCGCAATCGGCAAGGTCATGAACTCGCAAGGATAAGCGGTCCCCGATTTGTCGAAGACGTCGCGCACCATCAAGAGGCCGCAAGGCTGAACATGAAGCGCATGAAGTCGGGCGCGATCCACCGCCGTCTCGGCATGTTCAGCGGAGCCGAATATGCTATGGCCTGTGAAATCGAACCCCGTCCCCTCGACAAGCGCGCTGCCGTAAATCCGGACCATCAGCGTCTTCTCATCTTCCCAAGACAGGTAGCGAATATAAGGGAGGAGTTCGATGAGAACGCGCGGATCGACGTCCTCAGGCGCAGGCATGTCCCGTGCGCCGCGCGCTTCAAGCCACCAAGCATAGAGCTGACGGCTCGCATTGGAAAGAGGAACGCCGTCTATCTCTACCGGCACATGATCGATGGAGTTCTGAAGCCGCGCCTGCAGACGCTGCACCGTCGACCATTCCATCAGCGGCGCGATCCAGGCCGACCGCTTGTCCGCGATTGCTGCGCCGTCCTCGTCCATGCCCCACCTCACCGACCGGTTACATGCCCCGCCTTCGAATGACAAATCGAAGGCAGGACTATGGTAACAGATTTCGATCAGATGTTCATCGCAGACCGACCTGACCCTGGGGATCAGGTGTTCATGGAGTCGAAGAACTCGCCATTGCTCTTGGTCTGCTTGAGCTTGTCGAGCAGGAACTCGACCGCATCGACCGTGCCCATCGGATTGAGGATACGGCGCAGCACATACATTTTCGAGAGCGTGCCCTTGTCGACGAGCAGCTCTTCCTTGCGCGTGCCGGACTTCAGAATATCCATCGCCGGGAAGACGCGCTTGTCGGCGATCTTGCGGTCGAGAACGATTTCCGAATTGCCCGTGCCCTTGAATTCTTCAAAGATCACTTCGTCCATGCGCGAGCCTGTATCGATCAGCGCCGTCGCGATGATGGTCAGCGAACCGCCTTCCTCGATATTGCGCGCCGCACCGAAGAAACGCTTCGGACGCTGCAAGGCATTGGCGTCGACGCCACCGGTCAGCACCTTGCCCGAGGATGGGACGACGGTGTTGTAGGCGCGGCCAAGGCGTGTGATCGAGTCGAGCAGGATCACGACGTCGCGCCCGTGTTCGACAAGCCGCTTGGCTTTTTCGATCACCATTTCGGCGACCTGAACATGACGCACGGCCGGTTCGTCGAAGGTCGAGGAAATGACCTCGCCCTTCACCGAGCGCTGCATGTCGGTCACTTCTTCCGGCCGCTCGTCAATCAGCAGCACGATCAGATAGCATTCTGGATGATTGGTCGTGATTGAATGGGCGATGTTCTGAAGCAGAACGGTTTTACCCGTGCGCGGCGGCGCGACGATCAGTCCGCGCTGGCCTTTGCCGAGCGGCGCGACGATGTCGATGAGGCGCGAGGAGCGATCCTTCAAGGTCGGATCGGCGACTTCCATCTCGAGTTTTTCATCGGGATAAAGCGGCGTCAGATTATCGAAATGAACCTTGTGGCGGGCTTTCTCGGGGCTCTCGAAATTGACGGTGCTGACCTTCAGCAGCGCGAAGTAGCGCTCGCCGTCTTTCGGACTGCGGATTTCACCCTCGACCGTGTCGCCGGTGCGAAGCGAGAAGCGGCGGATCTGCGAAGGCGAAACATAAATGTCGTCGGGACCCGGCAGGTAATTGGCTTCCGGCGAACGCAGGAAGCCGAAGCCGTCGGAGAGGACCTCGACGACGCCTTCGCCGATGATGTCGATGCCCTGTTCGGCATATTGCTTCAGGATCGCGAACATCATGTCCTGCGTCCGAAGCGTCGAGGCGTTTTCGACCTGCAGCTCCTCGGCGATGCTCAGGAGTTCGGTCGGCCCTTTGGCCTTGAGGTCCTGCAGTTTGATCTGCGGCATTGGCGGGAAAGTCTTTCTTTTGGAAATGCTGCTCCGGGAACTTGACCGTATCTGGAAAAGGCGGAGCGGGAAGTTTGTAGGGAACGTCAGTCTGGGGAGAGGCTCTTTGCCTTTCCCGCCTCAACGCGTTCGATGCGCGCCGGGTTTCGCCCCCGCTCTCCGCTATCATTCGCCCGTATTTTGGGCCTGCGGATAAATCGGTCGGCGTCGGGAAGGCCACCGGAAGAACTCCGGCTCTGAAAACCATATAAGCCCTCAAGGGATCGAGGGCAAACGGAATTTGGAGTCGGCCTCAGAACGGCTTGACGATCACGAGGATGACGATGAAGACCACGAGGACCGGCGGGGCCTCATTGAATATCCGATAAAACCGGGCCGACCGGGCGTTCCGATCCGCCTCGAAGTCCTTGCGCCACTTGGAAAAGACCCCGTGAAGGCCGGCCATGACGAGCACCAGGGTGAGCTTGGCGTGGAACCAGCCTTGGGTCATGAGACCGGGATTGGCCCAGATCATCAGCCCGCCAAAGAGGAAGGTCGCCCCCATGGCCGGATTGATGATCCCCCGAAGGAGCCGGCGTTCCATGATTTTGAAGGTTTCGGACTTCTCGGAGCCTGCGGCTGCCTCCGCATGATAGACGTAAAGCCGGGGCAGATAGGCCATGCCCGCCATCCAGAAAATCACCGAAATGACGTGCAGCGCCTTGATCCAGAGATAGTGCGCCGCCAGAAATTCGCTCATGAGTGATCCCCTCCGCAAACCCGCCCAGCCGCTTCCTCCGGGCATAGCCAGCCATTGCCCGCCCGCGCCGTCTCGACCAGCCGGGCAAGCCCACGGATGAAATCGGGATGTGTGCCGAGCGCCGGAACGCGGACATAGCGCGGCACGCCGTGATCGGTGGCAAGCTTGCCATATTCCTTGTCGAGCTCGACCAGCGTTTCGGAATGTTCCGAGACGAAGGCAATCGGCACGACGATCAGGCTCTTGCCTTCGCGCCCCGCTTTTTCGATTTCGACATCGGTCGCCGGCCCGATCCATTCGAGCGGCCCGACACGGCTCTGAAAACAGGTCAACCAGTCGAAGGGCCCACCGCCAACACCGGCCATCACGGCGGCGCAGGTCGCCTCGACTTGCCGTTGATAGGGATCGCCGCCATCGACGATGCGTTTTGGCAAACCATGAGCCGAAAAGAGGATGCGGAATTCATCGCGCGTCGCAAACCCGGCAATTGCCGCCCGGATTTGCCCGACATGCGCCTCGATAAAATCGGGATCGACGGGATAACAGCAGACGGTCTTTGCCCGCGTGTGGAGCCCGGCGGCCTTGGCGGCCTTTTCCCAGTCCTTCAATGATGAGGCCGTCGTCGTCGTCGAATATTGCGGATAGAGCGGCAGCAGAACCAATTCATCCGGCGCCCAGGCTTTGATCGCCCGCGCCGTTTCATCCGCGAAGGGTTTCCAGTAGCGCATGGCGATGAAGGCGCGCACCTCGATGTCCTCGCGCCCATCGCCCAATGTCGCTTCCAGCGCCCGCCCCTGCGCCTCGGTCAGGGGCAACAAAGGCGAGCCGCCGCCGAGCTGCGCATAGATATCCTTGGCGATTGGCGCACGGCGGCGCGAGACCATTTTCGCGACCAGCCAACGCAAGGGCTGAGGCAGCCGAATGATCGCTTTGTCGTTGAAGAGGTTGAACAGAAACGGCTCGACGGCCTCAAGCGTATCGGGCCCGCCGAGATTGAACAGCACCACGGCAAGTTTCCGCGCACGCATCAGCGTTTCCACCCCCGCACAATCTCGACAAGCTCCGTCACATGATCGGGCGGCGTTTGCGGCACGATGCCGTGGCCGAGATTGAAGATGAAAGGCCCCTCGCCCAACGCCGTCAGAATATGTTCGACGCCGCGCCGCATTTCAGAGCCGCCCGCCACAAGCAGCAGCGGATCGAGATTGCCCTGCACGCAGCCAATTGGTTGAAGCTCAGCCTTCGCCCATGCCGGCGAGACGCCCGTATCGATGCTTAACCCATCGACGCCAGTGTCCCGGAAATAATCCTTCGCCAGCGATCCGGCCCCGCGCGGAAATCCGATCATCGGCACATGCGGAAACTTTGCCTTCAAGGCCCCAACAATACGCTTTGCCGGTTCCAGCGAGAATTGCCGGAAAGCAGGCTCAGGCAAGCTTCCCGCCCAGGTATCGAAAATCTGCAAGACCTCGGCGCCCGCCTCCACCTGCGCTATGAGATGCAGGATCGTGGCTTCGGTAAGCAGGTCGATGAGCTTTTGAAACTCTTTCGGCGCGCCATAGGCCCAAGCCTTGGCCGCGGCTTGATCCGGCGAAGTGCGCCCGCCGACCATGTAAGTCGCCACCGTCCAGGGCGCCCCGGCAAAACCGATCAGCGTCGTTTCCTGCGGCAAGCTTTTCCGCAATCGCCGCAAGGTCTCATAAACCGGCTCGAGATGCGGAACGACGCGCGCCAGATCGAGCTTGGCCAATTCCTTGGTCGTCGTCACCGGTTCGAGCACCGGCCCCTCGCCTTCGACGAAAGAAACGTTCTGCCCAAGCGCATCCGGTATGACGAGAATATCTGAGAACACGATCGACGCATCGAAGCCGAACCGGCGGATCGGCTGCAAGGTCACTTCCTCGGCGAGTTCCGGCGAATAGCAGAGGTCGAGGAAACTTCCGGCGATGCCGCGCGTTTTCTTGTACTCGGGCAGATAGCGTCCCGCCTGGCGCATCAGCCAGATCGGCGCCACGTCCTGACGCTGACCTTGCAACGTCTGGATGAGTTTTTTCTGAGCTGTCCCGATCTCGTGACTCACAGGTTCGTTCTCTTCAATAAAGCTTAGAATCTAAGTGGTGGTAGTTGAGGATGGCTGTGCGTTCCGGGGATCAAAAGCTCCACCGGTTTGATCCACAGCCAGCCCGCCGAGACGAGGTGCCGATCTTCAGGCCTCTCTCTATCGCATGCCTTGTGCAAAATTTCAGCAAGGCAGACTGACGCGCCGGTAAAGTCGAGCCAATGCAAGGGTTTTGCTTGTGGATCGTTTGGTCGCTAACGGAGTGGATAACGGGGATCGTTGGTAGCGCCGACATGTGCCGGGGATCGATCCCCATATTTCAGCACCGCAGCTGCGCTTTTCGCACCGCCTGATCGAACCGTGGAGCGAAAGCACTCGACATGTATGGCCTGGTAGGGCCGCGGCAAAAAACCCGACTTGCGCCCGTTAATCACAGATTCCCACAGGCTGGGCAACATGTTCTTGCAAGGTCCATTGCTCGAGGTCGGTTCGGAAAAAGGCTGGCTTGCGGCAAAGCCCGTGGTTAGCTTGAGCCGCGTTCGCGCCAACCGGCCCGAGCCTTTGAGGACGACCATGGCGGCCAGACGCGTTTTCCATCTTCATCTCGTTTCCGATGCGACCGGCGAAACGCTGAACGCGGTCGCGCGCGCGGCCTGCGCCCAATATGAAGACGCTCAGCCCATCGAACACGTCTATGCGCTGGTCCGTGGGCCCAAGCAGCTTGAGCGTGTCCTGAGCGAGATCGAGGCCGCGCCCGGCATGGTCATGTTCACGATGGTGAATGACGAACTCCGCCAGCGCCTCGAAGCGCGCTGCACCGAACTCCAGACGCCCTGCATCTCGGTTCTCGATCCGGTCATGCTGGCGCTGGGGAGCTATCTCGGCAAGGAGTCGTCGCACAAGCCGGGATCGCAGCATGCGATGAATGCCGAATATTTCGGCCGCATCGAAGCGCTCAACTACACGATGGCGCATGATGACGGCCAGTCGTCCGGCGATCTCGACCATGCCGACATCATTCTGGTCGGCGTCAGCCGCACCTCGAAGACGCCGACCTGCATCTATCTCGCGAACCGCGGCATCAAGGCGGCGAATATTCCGATCGTTCCGGGCGTCGTCCTGCCGACCGATCTTGAAACCGCGACCCATCCCTTGATCGTCGGCCTGACCACGAGCCCCGACCGGCTGATCCAGATCCGCAAGAACCGGCTTCTGTCGCTCCACGAGAATACCGAGACGAGCTATGTCGATCACGACACGGTCGAGGAAGAAGTCACCTTCGCCCGCAAGCTCTGCGCCCGTCACGGCTGGCCGGTGATCGATGTCACCCGCCGCTCTATTGAAGAAACCGCCGCTGCCGTGCTGAACCTTTATAGCGAACGTCAGAAAGTGAACTGAGCCCGCTCATGTCGCCGTCTCCGCTCATCCTCGCCTCCGGCAGCGCTGTCCGCGCCACGCTCCTGCGCAATGCCGGGCTTGAATTCGGCGTCGAGGATTCGCGCGTAGATGAAGACGCCGTCAAAAAAAGATTCGCTGGCGGCGATACCGACGCGCTGGCCCTGAAGCTTGCCGAAGAAAAAGCTTTGACGGTCAGCCGCGCGAACCTCGCCGCCTTCGTCATCGGCGCCGACCAGATCCTGTCCTGCGACGGCGATCGTTTCGACAAGCCGCGCGATATGGATGAGGCGCGCGCCAACCTGCGGCGCTTCCGCGCGCGCATGCACACATTGCATAGCGGCGTTGTTCTGGCGCTTGGCGGGGAGATCGTCTGGCGCCATGCGGATCAGGCTCATCTGACCATGCGCGATTTCCCCGAGAGTTTCCTCGACTGGTATCTGGCGACCCTGGGCGAAAAAATCCGCACCAGCGTCGGCTGCTATCAGCTTGAAGGCCCCGGCATCCAGCTTTTCGAACGGATCGAGGGTGACTACTTCACCATTCTCGGCTTGCCGCTTTTGCCTTTGCTCGCCGAACTCAGGCGGCGGGAGGTGGTGCGATGATCCGCAAGGTCTGCGTCATCGGCTGGCCGATCGCTCATTCGCGCTCGCCCCTCATCCACAATTACTGGATCAAGCTGCACGGCATCGAAGATGCGGTCTATGAGCGCCTTGCCGTTCCGCCGGAAGATCTGAACGAGACTTTGCGCAACCTCAACGAATGGGGTTTCGTCGGCGCCAACGTCACCGTGCCGCACAAGGAAGCGGTCTTCGCCGCCTTGATGCGGCACGATGCGGTTGCCGCCCGGCTGAGAGCGGTCAATACCATCGTCACCACCGAAATGGGGCTCGAAGGCCGCAATACCGACGGCTACGGTTTCGTCGCCAATCTGAAAGACCGTGCGCGTCTCTGGCGCGCCGATCGCGGACCGGCGGTTCTGATCGGCGCCGGCGGTGCGGCGCGCGCCGTGGCCGCTTCGCTTGAAGCCGAAGGCGCGCCGGAAATCCGCATCGTCAATCGCACGCGCGAGCGCGCCGTCGCTTTGGCCGCCGATCTGAAACTCAAATCGGCGCGCATCTTCGACTGGGAAGAAATGAGCGAGGCCCTTGGCGACGCCAATCTTCTGGTCAACACCACGACGCTCGGCATGAGAGGGCAGAAGGATCTCGAAATTGAACTCGGGCCCCTCCCGGATCAGGCTCTTGTCACCGACATTGTCTATACGCCGCTCGAAACCGGATTGCTGAAATCGGCCCGCGCCCGTGGCAATCCGGTTGCCGATGGGCTCGGTATGTTGCTTCATCAAGCGGTGCCGGGTTTCGAAGCCTGGTTCGGCGTAAGGCCGCAGGTGACAGCGGAACTGCGCGCTCTGGTCTTGGCCGATATGGGAATAGCTGAGGACGATTGATGCTGCTGATAGGTCTCACCGGTTCGATCGGTATGGGCAAATCCGAAACCGCGAAAATGTTCGTGAAACTCGGCGTGCCGGTCTATGACGCCGACGCGGCGGTCCATGCGCTCTACGCCAAAGGCGGCGCGGCGGTCGCGCCCTTGGGCGAGGCATTCCCGATTGCCGTCGTCGATGGCGCCGTCGACAGACAGGCCTTGTCGCGTGCGGTTCTCGGCCTTCCCGATGAGATGAAGAAACTTGAAGCGATCGTCCATCCGCTTGTCGGCAACTCCCAGCTCGACTTTCTGCGCAAGGCGCAGGCCGAGGGCCATGGCGCGGTCGTGCTCGACATTCCATTGCTCTACGAAACAGGCGGCGAAAAGCGTGTCGATGTTGTCGTCGTGGTGAGCGCCCCTTATCATATTCAGGAAGCGCGCGTGCTGGCGCGGCCCGGCATGGACACGGCGAAGTTTGCCGCCATCCACGCCAAGCAGGTCCCCGATGAAGAAAAGCGCCGCCGCGCCGATTTCATCATCGACACGGACAAAGGCCTCGAGCACGCTTTCGATGCGGTGAAGACCATTGTCGAAATCTTGAAGGGCCGCGAAGGCAAGGTCATCAAGCAACGCCTCGCCTAGGAGAGCGTCTCGTTTAAAGGATTCGGATGCGTCAGATCGTTCTCGACACTGAAACCACCGGCCTCTCGCCCAATGATGGCGACAGGCTTGTCGAAATCGGTTGCCTCGAGATCGTCAATCAGGTTGCGACCGGCAATACATTTCATCGCTACATCAATCCCGAACGCGACGTGCCGAAAGGCGCTTTCGACGTTCACGGTCTCTCGGAAGAGTTTCTGCGCGACAAGCCGAAATTTGCCGAAGTGGCCGAAGAGTTTCTGGAGTTCATCGGCGACGACCCGCTGGTGATCCACAACGCGTCTTTCGATATGGGCTTTCTCAATGCGGAGCTGAAACGCGCAGGGCGCCCGTCCCTGATCGCTGCGCGCGCCGTCGATACGTTGACGATTGCGCGCAAGCGTTTCCCCGGCGCGCAGAACAGTCTCGATGCGCTGTGCCGCCGCTTCGGCGTGGACAATTCCAATCGCATCAAACACGGCGCGCTGCTTGACGCTGAATTATTGGCCGAGGTCTATCTGGAATTGATGGGCGGCAGGCAGCCCGGCCTGGTTCTCGACGCCAATCTCGATGTGCGAAAAATCGAGATCGTGGTGGCCGCGCCCCGCACCCGCCCGACGCCTCTGCCCCCGCGCCTCACCGATGAGGAGCGCGCGGCGCATGAGGTCTTCGTCGCAACGCTCGGCCCCGACGCGCTCTGGCGTGCGCCGGGGGCCTGACGATCCGCTGGTTGATCAGTTCGGAATGGTCCCTGCCGGCGCGCCTTCGGCGCGGCGTTGCTGATAAAGACCGACGAAATCGATCGGGTCGATCATCAGCGGCGGAAAGCCGCCATCGCGGGTGACGTCGGCAACGATGCGCCGCGCGAACGGGAAAATCTGGCGCGGGCATTCGATCAGCAGCATCGGCTCAAGGCTGTCGGCCGGAATATTGGTCAGGCGGAAAAGTCCGCAATATTGCAGCTCGACCAGGAACATCACGTCATCTTTCGACTTCGCATCGATGCTGATCGACAAGGTGACTTCGAAATCCACATCGGCGAGACGCTGCACATTGACATCGACGCGGACGCCGATCTGCGGCTGGTCGTTGAGCGGCCCAAGCATGCGCGGCGCATTCGGGTTTTCGAAGGAGAGATCCTTCACATACTGGGTAAGCACACGGAGCTGCGGGATCGTCTCTTCGGCGGCACCCGGAATATTCTGGTCGGACATGTATCCCTCGCGGTCGCGAACGGCTGAATTGGGAGCCCGCTGGCTAACATGGAAACCGGATGCCGACAAGGCGGGCGTCCTGCAGCCCCTCTTCGTTCACGAGCCTTTTGGATGATTCCGGTCTTCGATGGGCCGCCGGTTCGCCCCGTGGTCACGGGGGTCGGTCTCGCCGACAACCGAAGCCTCGCCCTCGATAATCGGTCCGCCCGATGGCGGGCGCGGCGCGCCGCTATGCCCGCCGCCATGGAAGACAGTCGTCGTCCGCGCCATCGCCCAGCGCGCAACGAGGGGGCCGAGCAGACGCCGGACGGCGGGAACCAGAAGCGCAAAACCCAGCACGTCGGTCAGCAGTCCCGGCGTCACCATCAAGAGCGCCGCGAGAACCAGAAAGGACCCGTCCAGCAATTCACCGACGGGCATTTCACCGCGATTGAACGCGGCTTGCGCTTTGGTGAAAGTCCGCAAGCCCTGACGCTTGAGCAGCCAGGTGCCGAAAACGGCGATGGCGACAACGAGGCCCACCGTCGGCACGACGCCGATCAAACTGCCGACTTTGATGAAAATCGCGATCTCCGCGATGGGCACGAGGATCAGCGCCAGAAAAATAAGAGGGACCAAAGCGACAGCCTTTCGTCAATGCGCTGGCCGGAAAACAGACGCCGCTTCGCCTCGCCCGCCGGTAGCAATGGGCCGATGATTGGCCTACCTTATAATGAACTTGAGCATCCGAGGTGCGGTCATTGAGGCTCGCGGGGACCCGGACGCGTGAAGGCGGGCAGGCGCGTGGGCGGGACCGCGTCAGCTTGCAATATGTTCTGAAAGGTGGCCCGGATGGGCGAGACGTCGACATTGATAAATCTGATCCTGCTCGCAATCGCCGTGGGCGTGTTCCTGAAGCTGCGCAGCGTGCTCGGCCGCCGCACCGGCAATGAACGCCCGCCCTTCGACCCCTTTTCCGCCAACGAAAAGCCGGCGCCCACGCGCAGCAGCGACAAGGTGATCCAGCTCCCGAAGCGCGGTCCCGCCGCGCCGACGGATGCCGAGGCCGATGTCAGCGGTATCGATCCCTATCCGCAGCGCGAGCCCTATGTGGTGAAGGGCCGCTGGGCCGGCATCGCGCCGGAAGGGTCGGCTTTGGCCGAGACCCTGACCGAGATCGCCTTGGCCGACCGGCGCTTCGATGGCGAGGCATTCATGTCGGGCGCTCGTGCCGCCTACGAAATGATCGTCACGGCCTTTGCCCGCGGCGAGCGCAAGACGCTGCAGCCTCTGCTCGACGCTCACGTTTTCAAAAGCTTCGAGGATGTGATTGCCGGACGCGAGACGCGCGGCGAGGTCGTCGACCAAAGCTTTATCGGTATCACCAAGGCCGAGCTCACCGATGCGAGCCTTGTGGAGCGCCGGGCGCGGATGACCGTCCGCTTCACCAGCGAGCTGACCTCCTGCGTCAAGAACCGCGACGGCGTCGTCATCGAAGGCGACCCGGTGACGGTCCGCAAGGTGACCGATGTATGGACCTTCGAGCGAGACGTGAAGGCGACCGATCCCAACTGGCGACTGGTCGCGACCGGCGCGGAAGACTGACGCGGACCGGATGGGGGACATGGGGAGACGTGGCATCGCCTTCACGGCCGGGATCGGTTTCGTCCTGTTGACGCTTGCCGGCTGCAGCACCAGCGAGGCTTCCGGTATGGCCGGCGCAATTGAGACGGTAGGACTGCAAACCGCATTGGATTTCAATGATTTGGACGGCTGGTCCAATGCCGGTCAAGCCTTGACGCTAAGTGCTTTCCGCCGCTCCTGCGCGCGTATACTCCAACTTAACCAGGACGCCCCGCTCGACCCGAAGACCGCCAATTCCTTCTACGGAGAGGCGGCTGACTGGCGCGAGGCCTGCCGGGCGGCGGCCGATGTCGGGCCGGGAGACAGCGAGGCCCGAGCCTATTTCGAGCGCTATTTCGCGCCGGTTCGTTTGAGTAACGAAACGACCAAATCGCTCTTCACAGGCTATTACGAACCCGAAATGAAAGGCGCCCTGCATCGCGGTGGCGTCTATCAAACCCCCATTCTCAAGATCCCGCCGGCATTTGCGGCCACACGCAAGCCCTGGCCGACGCGCGGCGAGATCGAGGACATGATTGCAAGCGGCGAACTCGACGCCTCGAACCTCGCTCTCGTCTGGCTCGCCGATCCGGTCGATGCCTTCTTTCTTCATGTTCAAGGCTCGGGCCGCGTGGCGCTGGAAGACGGGACCACCTTCCGTCTCGCCTTCGCGGCAAAAAACGAACGGCCCTATACTTCGATCGGCAAATTGCTGATCGCCGATGGGGCGATCCCCCGCGACGAGGTCTCGATGCAGACCATCCGGGCCTGGCTCGAAGAGCATCCAGACAAGGTTCGTCCCCTGTTGCGCCGGAACGATTCCTATATATTTTTCAAAGAGTTGAAAGCCGACCACGCGCTTGGATCGCTGGGCGCCGAAGGGGTCAACCTGACGCCGCGCCGGAGCCTCGCGGTGGACCGCAGCCTGCACCCGTTGGGCGCGCTTTTCTGGCTCGACACCACCTCGCCGGTCCCTCATGGCGAGGGCAGCGAAGCCTTCCGGCATTTGATGGTGGCGCAGGATACCGGCACGGCGATACGCGGTTTGCAGCGCGGGGACATCTTCTGGGGGCCGGGTTCGGAAGCCGCCGAAATCGCCGGCCGGATGAAACAGCCGGGTGAGTTGATCGCGCTTTTGCCCCGGGCTTTGGTCTCGAGACGCTGAGGAAAAAGGCCATGGAGGGCGAGGACAAACCCAAACGCCGCCGTCACCGGTCCCTGAGCGAAGACGAACACAAGCTCTGGAAAGCGGTGGTCAAGGACACCCGCCCTCTGTCTCGCGGCAAGATCATTCCGATACCGGAACATGGTGTCGCGCCGACTAAAGCTGCCGGGCCAAAAATCGCTCCGGTTCCGAAACCAGTTTCATCGGTTCCCAGAATCCGTTCCGTACCCGAAATCGTCAAGCTCGCCCCTGCTCCTCCACCTCTGAACACGCTTGATCGCCGGACCAGCCAGAGGCTCGCCCGAGGGCAAATCGAGGCGGAAGCACGTCTCGATCTCCACGGAATGCGCCAGGACGAGGCTCAACCAGCCCTTTTGCACTTCCTGACCCGTACAAGAGCCGGCGGTTTGCGCTGCGTGCTGGTGATAACCGGCAAGGGCGAGAGCCCTTTTGCCCGCCACACGCTGCACAGCACCCGCTACCATGAAGCGTCGGACCATTCAGGCGTGCTGCGCTCGGCGCTGCCGCAATGGCTGGGCGAACCTCAGTTCCGGGTGCAGGTTTCCGGTTTCCAACCCGCTCATCCACGTCACGGCGGCGGCGGCGCCTTTTACGTGTGGCTCAGGAAACGATGAGCGATCCGTGCAAATCTCGCACGACAGCGAGCGATTTCGATGGTGTCGCTCGGGCGGCCTTCGCGCCATGACCCCCTTCGGCCAGAAAATTCGCGATTTGCGAACCGCACGCGGGACGACACTGAAAGACATGGCTGCCGCGCTGCGGGTTAGCCCCGCCTATCTTTCGGCGCTCGAACATGGGCGGCGCGGCCGGCCGAGTTGGCGTCTCATCCAGTCGATCATCGGCTATTTCAATGTGATCTGGGACGAGGCCGAGGAAATCGAACGTCTTGCCCGGATCTCGCACCCCAAAATCACCATCGACACCTCCGGCCTCGATCCGAAGGCGACCGAACTTGCGAACCGGCTGGGCGAAGAGATCGCTTATCTTTCCGGGTCCGAAATGGAAAAGCTTCTCGCCGCCCTTCCCGCTCGCGCCCGGCGCGCAAAACTGGCGAGCCGCAAAAGCGCCAAGACTCGCTGAGCGGGAAATTTATCGAGGTCCAGGACTCGCGGCTGGCGAAGGCATCGCCTCTCGATCGATGTCCTTCCGGGGCTCACTCTCGGAGCCCCCACCCTCGTGATCCAACGGCGCCATCCTGGAACGCCGGGAGTTCCGCGACAATGGCAGGCCAAAAACAATAGGAAGTCCGCCGACTGACTCGCGATCCGCAAAGATTTTCGACATCAAAGATTCGCGCCAAGCCTTTAGAGAATGAACTTCGACAGGTCCGTATTCTTCGACAGATCGCCGATCCGCTCTTGAACATAGGCGGCGTCGATCTGCACCGTCTGGCCGCCGCGGTCGGTGGCGGCGAAGGAGATTTCATCGAGAATGCGCTCCATCACGGTGTGCAGACGCCGCGCGCCGATATTCTCGACGCTGGCATTGACGTCGGCGGCGATGGTGGCGATGGCATCGATCCCATCCGGCGTGAAGTCGAGCGTCACGCCCTCGGTATCGAGCAGCGCCACATATTGTTTGATGAGGCTCGCTTCGGGTTCGGTGAGGATGCGGACGAAATCGTCGCGCGTCAGCGCCTTCAATTCCACGCGGATCGGCAAGCGGCCCTGCAACTCCGGCAAAAGATCGGACGGCTTGGCGATATGGAATGCACCGGACGCGATGAAAAGAATGTGATCGGTTTTGACCGCGCCGTATTTCGTCGAAACGGTCGTGCCTTCGATGAGCGGCAGCAGATCGCGCTGCACGCCTTCGCGGCTGACATCGGCGCCTTGTCTTTCGGACCGGGCGCATATCTTGTCGATCTCGTCGAGAAAGACGATGCCGGATTGCTCGACCACGCGGATCGCTTCTTGTGTGAGCTGATCCTGATCGAGCAGCTTGTCGGACTCCTCGGCGATCAAAAGCTCGTAGCTGTCGCGCACGCTCATCTTGCGGGTCTTCATGCGGCCCGAGCCGAACGCCTTGCCGAACATGTCGCCGAGATTGACCATCCCGATCTGGCCGCCGGGCATGCCCGGGATATCAAAGTTCGGCATGCCACCCTGATCGGCGACCTCGACCTCGATCTCTTTTTCGTCGAGCTCGCCGGCGCGGAGTTTCCGGCGGAAGCTTTCGCGCGTCGGCTCGGAAGCGCCCTTGCCGACTAGCGCGTCGAGGACACGGGCTTCGGCGGCGATATGGGCTTTGGCCTGCACGTCCTTGCGCTTCTTTTCGCGCAGCATGGCGATGCCGATTTCAACGAGATCGCGGATGATCTGCTCGACGTCGCGGCCGACATAGCCGACCTCGGTGAATTTCGTCGCCTCGATCTTGATGAAGGGCGCTTCGGCAAGCTTGGCGAGACGGCGCGAGATTTCCGTCTTGCCGACGCCGGTGGGTCCGATCATCAGAATGTTTTTCGGCAGCACTTCGTCGCGCAACGCCTCGGGCAATTGCTGACGACGCCAGCGATTGCGCAACGCGATGGCGACGGCGCGCTTGGCATCTTTCTGGCCGATGATGAAGCGGTCGAGTTCGGAAACGATTTCACGCGGCGAAAAACTGGTCATCACAATCACATTCCGGCGGGAGGCAAGAGAGACGCGAACGAACGCGGCACAAGCCGCAGCAAGGCATTGCGCACCGGACGCCAGCCGCTGCCCAAAGCGACAACGGCGGCGCCGAGAATGACGAGCGTCAGGGCGGTAACGCCGAGCGCGGAGATGTCGGTCTCGCGCACGAGACGCGCCAGCGCAAAGCCGACATAGGCAAGGCCCGAAACGAGCATGGCGCGGCGGTCGATCAGAATGGCGATGATCCCGAGAGCCGCAACAATGGCGATGACGACGCCCGCATCCCCGATGCCTTGCAGATCGCGCGCATTGTCGCCGATCAGCATGCCGATCAGCGCGTGAACGATGAGCGGCGCGGCAAGAAGATGCAGCCAGAATGCATTGTCGGCACGCAGCGTGCGGCGCTTCGGATCGCTCAGATCCTGCGACATGGCGGCGGTGAAAGCGCAAAGCCCGGCGACGAGCGCGAGGAGCGGAAGATGCGCCGCCGTAAAGACGGGCAAGACATAAGCCAGCACCGCAAAGAACATGGCGATGACGGCGGCGGCGAGAACGGCGAGTGCGAAAGGCAGCCGGAAGCGCAGATAGAAAGCAAGCGCCGCAGCAAGCCCGCCGACCGTTCCGACGATCAGGGCAAGCCCGCCATTGCCGAAAATCAATTTGCTCGCGCCGCTTGTGAACATGCCGGCGAGAAGCGCGACCGCGATGACGAGCGCGATGCTCGGCAATACGAGGCGTCGGCGTCCGGTGAGAAATTCGGCAAGCGCCCAGGCGGCGATGAGCGCAAGGCCGGAACCGAGAAGCGGCAGGCCGGTCATCGGCCCGGCCAGCACGATGCCCGGCAGCAGCATGGCGACGCCGATGGTCATGAAGATGTCGTGGAAGCCGCGCGCGAAGTGAATGTTTTCGGCGCCTGCATCCGCATCGTCATCGGTCAGAAACGCATCGGCGGGATTGGCCTTGCGCCGCGCTTCGACAAAGGCGCTGAGCGCCGCAGCTTGCGACGGCGAGAGAAGCCCGGCTGTGACCGCCGCGCCGAGATCCTCGGCCCTGATGTCACTCGGCATCGAGGGTTTCCACGGTGAGATTGTTGTTGGTGTAGACGCAAATCTCGGCGGCGATGCCGAGCGCCTTGCGCGCGATTTGTTCGGCCGTGAGGTCGCTGTCGGCGAGCGCGCGGGCGGCGGCGAGCGCGTAATTGCCGCCCGAACCGATACCGACGATCCCGCCTTCAGGCTCAAGCACATCGCCATTGCCGGTCAGCACGAGGCTCGCCTTGGCGTCGGCGACGATCATCAAGGCTTCAAGGCGACGCAGGTAACGGTCGGTGCGCCAGTCTTTCGCAAGCTCGACGCAGGCCCGCGTCAACTGTCCGGGATATTGCTCGAGCTTGGCCTCAAGCCGCTCGAAAAGCGTCATGGCGTCCGCCGTCGCGCCGGCGAAACCGGCGATGACGTTGCCGGAACCCAGCGGGCGAACCTTCCGGGCATTGCCCTTCATGATCGTGTCGCCCATCGACACCTGGCCGTCGCCGGCCACCACCACCTTGCCGCCCTTGCGCACGGTCAGGATCGTCGTGCCGTGCCATTGAACATAGGGGCCGGATTTGGGGTCGGACATGGAGGCTGGGTTCCCGAGGTAAGAAGGCCCGCTTGGGATAGCGGGCGGGCATGGCTTTCATGTGGCCATTTTGGGCGATGGGGTCAAGTCGGGCGGAAGACCAACGGTCTTGCAACCAGCTCACTCGATCTGGTGTATCACTGCGCCTCTTCCACCAGTCTTTATCCTCTTCACCTAATTGATTCAAAGACTTGTCAATATAATCGAAATTCTGACCTTCGCCTGTTCAAGTAAAATCTAAGCATTCCTTAAGAAGACTGGTTAACGTCTTCTAAGCGCTTGCACCGCAATATGATTTGTACGTTGCGGTCCGCCTCCGGGGCGGCGCGGCGTCAAGAAGCTGGCCCCGGATGCGGGGCGCTGCTAAAACCCGCTACGGACTGCCTTTTTACGAGTGAAGCCGATGGACGAAGAGAGCGAAGGCCGCGTAGCCACGATTGAGCGTAAGACGAAGGAGACGGAGATTTTCGTCTCTCTCGATCTCGACGGCTCGGGCGATTACGACGTCGATACCGGCATCGGCTTTCTCGACCACATGCTTGAGCAGCTGTCGCGCCACTCGCTAATGGACCTGAAGGTCCGCGCGGTCGGCGACCTGCACATCGATTTTCACCACACGACGGAAGATAGCGGCATCGTCATCGGCGAGGCCGTGCGCCAGGCGCTTGGCGATTTCAAGGGCATCCGCCGCTACGCTTCGGCGACTATTCCCATGGACGAGACCTGCACCCGCGTCTCGATCGACGTCTCGCAGCGCCCCTATCTGGTCTGGAAGGTCAATTTTACCAAGCCGAAAATCGGCGAAATGGACACCGAGCTCTTCAAGGAGTGGTTTCAGGCCTTCGCCCAGAATGCCGGGATCACGCTCCACATCGAGAACCTTTACGGCGAGAACAACCACCACATCGTCGAAAGCTGCTTCAAGGGCCTCGCCCGCGCGCTGCGCGACGCCATTGCGCTCGATCCGCGCATGGCGGGCCGCATTCCCTCGACAAAGGGCAAACTCGGAAGCTGACCTCGGCCCGCGAAGGCGCATCTGGCCTTTTGCCGGGCCATGTCCTAGATAAAGGCCGCAAGCCCCTTCCATAACGGGCTCGAAGGATCAGGCCCCATGCGCATCTATACCGTGCACGAACTCGCCGGCGCGCCCGCCGATGGCAAGGGCTTCGTCTTTGTGCGCGAAGGCTTTTCCATTCCGGCTTTCCTCTTCACGATTTTCTGGCTCGCCGCCAAGCGTCAATGGCTGGCGCTTGTCTATTATGCAGCCGCGATGATCGCCGTCGCCGCCCTCGCTTTTCTCATCGGCAATGAAGACGTGACGCTGATCCTGACGCTGGCCTTGCATGCGCTTCTCGGCAGTTCCGCCCATGACATTCTGCGCTGGACGCTGGATCGTCAGGGCTATAGCGACGTCGGCGTTACAGGCGGGCGCACGCTGGACGAAGCTGAACGCGACTTCTTCCGCCGCTGGGACGGACCCGCTTTGGCGATGGAGCGGACAACGCCCGTCACCGCGCCCGTCTGGCCGCACCGGGCCGAAGAGCATCAACCGCTCGGCCTTTTTCCGCGAGCGGGAGGCTGACCCATGCAACTCGTCGCGATCATCGATTACGGGTCGGGCAATCTCCGCTCCGCGGCCAAGGCGTTTGAACGCGCCGCCCGCGAGGCGGGCGTCAATGCGCGCATCTCCGTCACCGGCAATCCGAAAGAAGTGCGCGGCGCCGATCGCATCGTGCTGCCGGGCGTCGGCGCTTTCGGCGATTGCCGCGCCGGGCTCGACGCCATCGACGGCATGATCGAGGCGCTCAACGAAACCGTGCGCCGCGAGGCCAAACCCTTTCTCGGCATTTGCGTCGGCATGCAATTGATGGCGACGACCGGCATCGAATATGGCGTGCATAAAGGCCTCGGCTGGATCGACGGCGAAGTGCGCGTCATCGAGCCGCTCGATCCGGCTTTGAAGATTCCCCATATGGGCTGGAATACGCTCGACGTGTTGCGGCCCCATCCGCTGCTCGACGGCATCGCGACCGGCGACAACGGCCTGCATGCCTATTTCGTGCATTCCTATGCGATGCGCACCGCCGCTGAAGCCGATGTCGTCGCCCGCACCGATTATGCCGGGCCGATCACCGCGATGGTCGGCAAGGAAAATATGGCGGGGACGCAGTTCCATCCCGAAAAGAGCCAGGACCTCGGTCTGGCTCTCATCGGCAATTTTCTGAAGTGGCGTGTCTGAATGATCCTGTTTCCGGCCATCGATCTCAAGGACGGCAAATGCGTGCGGCTCGTGCGCGGGCTGATGGAAGAGGCGACCGTCTTCAACGACGATCCGGCGGCGCAGGCGCGCGAATTCGTGGCGCAAGGTTTTGAATATCTGCATCTGGTTGATCTCAACGGCGCGTTCGAGGGCCGTCCGGTCAACGCCGCCGCCGTCGATGCGATCCTGAAGGCGATTTCCATTCCGGTGCAATTGGGCGGCGGCATTCGCGATCTCGCAACCATCGAGACATGGCTCGGCAAAGGCGTCTCCCGCGTCATCATCGGCACGGCGGCGGTGAAGAACCCCGCCCTCGTGATCGAAGCCTGCAAAAAATTTCCCGGCCGCATCGCCGTCGGTCTCGACGCCAAGGACGGCCGCGTCGCGGTCGAAGGCTGGGCGGAGGTTTCCGACCTCACCGTGCTCGACATGGCCAAACGTTTCGAGGACGCGGGCGTCTCGGCGATCATCTATACCGACATCGCCCGCGACGGGGTGCTCGAAGGCTTGAACATCGAGGCGACGGTGGCGCTCGCAAACGCCATCGCCATTCCGGTGATCGCCAGCGGCGGGCTCTCTTCGATCGACGACATCCATCGGTTGATTGGCGCCAACTGCAAAGGGCTTGAAGGCGCGATTTCGGGCCGGGCGCTCTATGACGGACGCATCGACCCCGCCGCCGCCCTGCGTCTGCTGAAGGACGCCGCCTGATGCTGAAAGCCCGCGTCATTCCCTGTCTCGACGTGAAGGACGGACGCGTCGTCAAAGGCGTCAACTTCGTCGATCTGCGCGATGCGGGCGATCCGGTCGAAGCCGCGCGCGCTTACGATGCGGCGGGCGCGGACGAACTTTGCTTTCTCGACATCACGGCGAGCCACGAGGAACGCGCGATTATTTTCGACGTGGTGCAACGCACGGCGGAGCAATGCTTCATGCCGCTCACCGTCGGCGGCGGCGTGCGCACGATCGAGGATGTCAGAAAGCTTCTGCTCGCCGGCGCCGACAAGGTGTCGATCAATACGGCAGCCGTCGACAATCCCGATTTCGTACGCGCGGCGGCCGAGAAATTCGGCAATCAATGCATCGTCGTCGCCATCGATGCCAAGGAAGTCGCGCCCGGCAAATGGGAAATCTTCACCCATGGCGGGCGCAAGGCGACGGGCATCGGCGCGGTCGATTTTGCCAGACAGGTGACGGAACTGGGCGCGGGCGAAATCCTGCTGACCTCGATGGATCGTGACGGCTCGAAGGCCGGTTACAATATTCCGCTCACGCGCGCCGTCGCCGACGCCGTGCCCATTCCGGTGATCGCCAGCGGCGGCGTCGGCACGCTCGACGATCTGGTGGCGGGCATTAAAGACGGCCACGCGAGCGCCGTTTTGGCGGCCTCGATTTTCCATTTCGGCACTTTCGCGGTCGGTGAGGCCAAGGCGCATATGGCGGCGGCAGGCATTCCGATGCGTCCCTGACAAGACGTCAGCGTCCGCCTTTGACACATTAGGTTCATCCATCTGTCATATTTGCGCGCGCCCGAAATTCTGAGCAGAATATCCCCGCACGAGGCCCTGAACCCCCGACCGCTGAAACGCATCCAATGGACCGCGAGATTGAGCTGAAGCTCGAATGCGAGCCCGACGCGCTGGATCGCGTGCGCCGCTCGCCGGCCCTGTCGCGCCTGAAACAGGGCAAGGCCAGCGCGAAAACCCTGCGCTCGATTTATTTCGACACGGAGGATTTCGCGCTGATGGAAAACGGGCTCGCGCTTCGTGTCCGCGAAGTCGGCGCCAAACGCATCCAGACATTGAAGACCGATAGCGAAGGCAAGGGCCCGGCAAGCGATCGCGGCGAATGGGAAGCGGCGCTGCAATCGGACGGCGACGGACCGGACCTCAATCGTCTGCCTGCCGCGCTTCGCAACCGCATCCGCAAGCTTGCGCCCAACGGCAATCTCTCTCCGCGCCTCGTCTCCGACATTCGCCGCACCGCGAGCCGCCTGCGCACCGAGGACGGCAGCGAAATCGAATTCGCCATCGACAGCGGCACGATGCGCGCCAACGGTCTCGAAATTCCGATCAGCGAGCTTGAGCTCGAACTGAAACACGGCGCGCCCGCCAATCTCTATCGCTTGGCGCTGGCGCTGGCCGATGTCGCGCCGATGCGGATCGGTATGCGCAGCAAGGCTGCGCGTGGGCGCGCGCTGGCGATGGGCGTCCGCCCGCAAGCGATGCGCGCCGAAGCGGTCGAAATCCCTCGCGACGCCAGCGTTGAGGATGCTTACGCGCTGATCCTGCGCCATTGCCTGACGCATTTGCTGAGCAACGAAGCCGCCGCCTTTGAAGGGGCGTCGTCCGAAGGTCTGCATCAGATGCGTGTGGCGCTGCGCCGCTTGCGCTCGGCCTTCATCGCCTTTGGCGGATTGACGCGCGGCGATACCGCCGACGACATGGCGCGCGAGGCCAAATGGTTGACGCGGGCGATCGGGCATGCGCGCGACAGCGATGTCTTTCTGTCTGAAATCATCGCGCCCGTCGTGGCCGGCGACCCGGGCGACAAGGGCCTGATCGCGCTGAGCGCGGCGGCGGAAAAGGCGCAGGGCAACGCCTGGGCTTCGGCGCGCGAGGCCGTGCGCTCACCGCGCATGACGCGCTTCGTTCTGCGGCTGGCGCTTTATCTCGACGAGCGCGGCTGGCGCGGCGAGAAAGACGCCGACCTCGAAGCACTGAAAGCGCCGGTGAGCGAATTTGCAAGCGCGGCGCTCGACAAGCGGTTGAAGAAAGTGACGAAGCTCGCCCGCGACATAGATCATCTCGAAATCGACGAACGCCACGAGTTGCGCAAACGCCTGAAAAAACTCCGCTATACGCTGAGCTTCTTCTCCGCATTATTTCCGCGCGCGCAGACGAAATCCTATCTGCATCACCTCACCGGATTGCAGGATGTCTTCGGCGCTCTTAACGATCTTGAGACGGCGCATGGCATCGTTAACGAGCTTGGCCGCGCCCATCCGCGCCTTGCCGTGCCGGGGGCGCGGCTTCTCGGTTTCCACGAGAAACGCGCCCGCAAGGAATGGCAGTCGGCCCTGAAAATGTGGCGGAATTTCCGCGATCAGACGGCCTTCTGGCGCTGACGCCGCGCCGCCATTGCAGTGCGATGCGAAACGGCGGATCGAAACAATTTTCACGATCCATTTAATTCTATTTGAATGCCTGCCCCCTAACATTGGCTCATCGCAATTGTTAATGCGAGGAATTAAATTCCTCGCCTCTCGGGGGTTTGATGTCCCAAGGCAATGTTCGTCCCGGCACCGCGCGCAAGCGGCCTGATGCAGTGCGCGATCCGCAGGCGATCATCGGCCGGCGCATCGGCCAGGAAGCGCTCGTCAAACTTTCCGAATTGAACAACCGCTATCTAAAGGGCGTGCCGAACGGCTGGTGCGTCGTGATGAAGGATTGCGATCTCTCCGGCCTCGATCTGCGCGGATTGAATTTCTCGCATGCGCATTTCATCGCCTGCTCTTTCGAGAATGCCGATCTCGAGGATGCGCGCCTGATCGGCGCCAATCTCTTCAGCGCCAATTTCGACGGCGCGAACCTGACGCGCACCGACTTCACCCAGGCCGATCTGCGCGGCGCCTGCTTTGAGAATGCCGAGCTGGCCGATGCGCGTCTTGACGGCGCCGATCTGCGCCGTGGCGTCGTCATCCGCGCCGACGGCATTCACAGCAACCGCGAGAATTCGAGCTTCCGCAACGCCAAGATGCGCGGCACCAAACTCGCCGAATGCAAATTGCTGGGCGCGGACTTTGAAGGCGCGGCGCTGTCGGGCGTCAATCTTCACGGCGCCGATCTGCGCGGCGCGAATTTCGCCGGCGCGGAATTGAAGGGCGTCGAGCTGACCGGCGCGAACCTGTCGGACGCCGACTTCCGCCGCGCCATCATGGACGAGGACACGACGAGCCGCGGCGACATGATGCGCGCCACCAAGGCCCGCACCGCGCCCGGACCCGAACGCATGAAGCGGATGCTCGAGCAGCACATCGTCTGGATTCAGACGAGCCAGCGCCAGGGCGCGCGCGCCGACTTCTCGAACATGGATCTCTCGCGCACCGATTTCTCGCGCGCGGTGCTGGCCAGCGCCCTCTTCAAGGGCGCGATCCTCGCCGACGTCAATTTCCAGAACGCGATCCTCGCCGCCGCCGACTTGCGCGACGCGATCCTGTTGCGCGCCAATCTGACAAATGCCGACCTGCGCGGCGCCGACATGCGTGGCGCAAGCCTCAAGGACGCGCATCAGCAGGGCATGCGCATGGGTGAGATGAGCGGCCTGAAAATGGCGACGAAAACCTGAGTTTCCCGCCTTATTTCAAGGCAAATCCGCCACTGACGCCGCGTTCTTGCCGCCTCGCAAAGGGGCAGGCCCCGCGTCTGGCATCCATACCTCAAATCTGCTAGGGAAAGCCGCCGGGACGGGCCTTGAGCAAGGCCCGTGAGCGGCATTTCTCCGACGGGGATGCCCGCATGGCGACCGACGCAACCGAGCTTGACCGCCTCTTCAAGGTGATCGCCTCCCGCAAGGGGGCGGACGCATCGTCCTCCTATTCAGCCAAGCTGATGGCCGGCGGCCCGGCGCTCTGCGCCCGCAAGCTCGGCGAGGAAGCCATCGAGACCGTGATCGCGGTGCTGGGGCCCGACAAGCAGGCCATCGTCTCCGAAAGCGCCGATCTTCTCTATCACTGGCTGGTGACGCTGGCCGCGCTCGATATCGAGCCCGCCGCCGTTTATGTCGAACTGGCGCGCCGCGAAGGCCGCTCGGGCCTCGATGAAAAAGCGTCCCGCTCCGGCGGCGCGGAGACCAAGGCATGACACAGGGCAAGACGGTCGCGAGCAAGACCGAAGCGGGCGGCGAAACGGGCACGCTGTCGCCCTACCGTTATTTCACCGCCGCCGAATGGGGCGAGCTGCGCAAGGACACGCCGCTGCCGCTGACCCATGCCGAGCTCGAAGAGCTGAAAGGTTTCGGCGAGCGCGTCTCGCTCGACGAAGTCAGCGAGATTTATCTGCCGCTGTCGCGCCTCATCAATCTCTATGTGCGCGAGATGCAGGAGCTTTATCGCGTCACCTCCGATTTCCTCGGCCGCGCGCAGGACAAGGTGCCTTACATCATCGGCATCGCCGGATCGGTCGCCGTCGGCAAGAGCACCTCGGCGCGTATCATGCGCACCTTGCTGGCGCGTTGGCCGAACCACCCCAAGGTCGATCTCATCACGACCGACGGTTTTCTCTTTCCCAATCGCGTTCTCGAAGAGCGCGACCTGATGGGCCGCAAGGGCTTTCCCGAAAGTTTCGACGCGCGCCGCCTCATCCAGTTTCTCTCGGATGTGAAAGCGGGCATGCGCAATGTCGAGGCGCCGGTCTATTCGCATTTCACCTATGACATTCTGCCCGGCGAAACGATTGTGGTCGATCAGCCCGACATTCTGATCGTCGAGGGCTTGAACGTATTGCAGCCCTGGAAGCCCGCCGACGGCGAAGCGCCGCAGCCTTTCGTCTCGGACTTTTTCGATTTCTCGATCTATCTCGACGCCGACGAAGCGGCGATCCGGCGCTGGTATATCGAGCGTTTCCTGAGCCTGCGCTCGACGTCGTTCAAGGACCCCGGCGCATTCTTCCATCGCTTCGCCAAACTCTCGGACGAAGAAGCGGTGGCCACCGCCGACGGCATCTGGACCTCGATCAATCTTGCAAACCTCAGGAAGAACATCCTCCCGACGCGCCAGCGCGCCCAGGCGATCCTGCGCAAGGGCGAGGATCACCGGATCAGGGAAGTGGCGCTGAGGAAGCTTTAGAGCTGCCCGTCATCGCGAGCCCTCGGGTCCGCGCGACGCGCGGCCCAAGGACAGGCTCCGCGAAGCAATCCAGTGCCGCAAAGACTGGATTGCCACGCCGCCTTCGGCGTCTCGCAATGACGAAGAAAATTAAAGCCCGCGCGCCTTCGCAAGTTCAGCCAGCGACACCAGCGGGCGCGGGCCGTAATGCGAAATGATTTCAGCCGCCGCCATCGCGCCGAGTTTGCCGCAATGAACGGGCGTGTAGCCGCGCGCGAGGCCGAAGAGGAATCCGGCGGCGAAGAGATCGCCCGCGCCGGTCGTGTCGACAACTTTCGATACCGTGTCGGCGGCGACTTTGTGCACTTCCCCATTGGCGATGATGACCGCGCCCTGCTCGGACCGCGTCAGCGCCGCGAATTTGCAGTCGCGCTTCACCTGCGCCAGAGCTTCGTCGAAGGTCTCGACTTCATAGAGCGAGAGAATTTCCGCTTCATTGGCAAAGAGCAGATCGACTTCGTCTTTCGCAAGCTTGCGGAATTCGTCGCGGTAGCGTGCGACGCAGAAGGAATCCGACAAGGTGAGCGAAACAATGCGGCCCGCCTCGCGCGCTATTTTCGCGGCCTTGAGGAATGCGTCTTTCGCGCCGGGCTGATCCCAGAGATAGCCCTCCATATAGGTGGCGAAGGACGCCTTGATGACCTCGCCGTCGATGTCGGCGGGCGTCAGGTTCTGCGCCGCGCCGAGATAGGTGTTCATGCTGCGCTGTGCGTCGGGCGTCACGAGGATGAGGCAGCGGCCCGTCGGCGCGCCGTCTTTCGCCACCGGCGAGGGAAAGCTGACGCCCAGCGCCTTGATGTCATGCTGAAAAACCTGACCGAGCTGGTCGTCCCTGACCTTGCCGAAAAACGCGCCCTTGCCGCCGAGCGAGGCCAACCCTGCGATCGTATTGGCGCAGGAGCCGCCCGACGATTCAATCGCCTCGCCCATGCGGCCGTAAAGCGCGTCGGCGCGCTCGGTGTCGATGAGCGTCATGCCGCCTTTCTGAATGCCGTTATCGCCGAGGAACTTGTCGTCGGCATTGGCGATCACGTCGACCAGCGCATTGCCGATACCGGCGACGTCGAATTTGATTTCGGCCATGGGGTCTCTTCGTAAAAAGGCGAAAACGAGTAAATCGGAAATTGGCGGCGAGTATAGGCATTCGCGCCGCCCCGACAATTGGATAAGCTCTGGGGGAAACAGTTCAGGTTTTCCGATGATTTCAGATGCGTTGCGCGCGCTTGCCCAGATTGTCTCGCAGCCCTTTCGCCGCGTGCTCTGGCTGTCGCTGATCTCGACTATCATCGTTCTCGCTCTGTTCGGCGCGGGCGCGCAATGGGCGCTGAATGCTCTGCCGAGTTTCGGTGCGCAATGGCTCGACACGACGCTTGAATGGGTGGCGCGCTTCTTCGCGGTGATCGTATTGATCCCGCTGGTTCATCCGGTGGTCTCGCTGGTGGCGAGCTTTTTCCTCGAGCGCATCGCGGGCACGGTCGAAGCGCGGGACTACCCGGCCGATCCGCCGGGCCGAGACCAGAAGCTGCTGCAATCGCTTTTCGTCGCCATCCGGTTCACGGCTGTGCTGATCCTCGTCAACCTGATCGCACTCCCCTTCTATCTCTTGCCGGGGATCAATCTGGCGCTCTTCTGGATCGTCAACGGCTACCTTCTGGGCCGCGAATATTTCGAGCTCGTGGCGCTTCGTCATCTCGATGTCGCGGCCGCCCGTGCGCTGCGCCGCCGTCATGCGCTGCGCATCTTCATCGCCGGTATCGTCATAGCGGCGTTTGCGACCGTGCCCTTTCTCAATCTGCTGTCGCCGCTTTTTGCGACCGCCTTCATGGTCCACACTTCAAAAAGGATCGGCCTCGCATGAGTGCGTCTCTCCGTCTTGCGGCTCTCGCGGCAATGCTCGCTCTGCTCGGCGGCTGCGCCGGCGGCGGAAGTCACGCCTCGTCGGGCGTCGGCATTTCGGGCGGCAGGCTCGCCTCGGTCGAGCCCGCGCCTGAAATCGGCAGCGGCCCGCTGACGCCGGAAAGTCTTCTCGGCGTTGCGCCTTCCGCCTTGTCGGCGCGTCTCGGCGCGCCCTCCTTCAAGCGCACGGAGCCTGACGCCGAGGTCTGGCAATATGGCGGCGCGGGTTGCGCGCTGTTTGTCTATTTCTACAAGACGGATAAGGGCGGGCTGGCCTCGACCTATGTCGATGCGAGAAAGACCACCGGTGGCGCGGCGGATGCATCCTCTTGCCTTGCCGACGTCGCGGCGAAACGGACGACCCCCGTTTCCTGACTTAAATCACGGTCGTCTTCGCCTTGTATTTGCAGAGATCGGCGACGATGCAGGTCGGGCACAAAGGCTTGCGCGCGATGCAGGTATAGCGTCCGTGCAGGATCAGCCAGTGATGGGCGTGCAGCTTGTATTTGTCGGGCACGACTTTCATCAGCTGCTTTTCGACTTCGATCACATCCTTGCCCGCCGCGAGGCCGGTGCGATTGCCGACGCGGAAAATATGCGTGTCGACGGCAATGGTGGCCTCGCCGAAGGCGACGTTGCGCACGACATTCGCGGTCTTGCGCCCGACGCCGGGCAGCGCTTCAAGTTCTTCCTGCGTCTTCGGTACTTCGCCGCCATGCTTCTCGATCAGCAGATGCGAAAGCGCGATGACGTTCTTCGCCTTGTTGCGATAGAGACCGATGGTCTTGATGTGATCGGTGAGCTTCGCCTCGCCGAGCTTCACCATTTTTTGCGGCGTGTCGGCGATCTTGAACAGTTTCTCCGTCGCCTTGTTGACGCCCTTGTCGGTCGCCTGCGCCGAAAGCACCACGGCGACGAGCAGCGTATAGACGTTGATATATTGGAGCTCCGTCTGCGGCTCGGGGAGAGCGGCGGACAGGCGCGCAAAAAACTCTTCGATCTCGGGCTTTTTCATTCGCATGGTGGGTGAAACATGCGCGGCTTCGCTGCGTCCGGCAAGGGGACTTGACGACAAGGAGACTTGACGACAAGGAGACTTGGCGGCGCGGTCAGGAAGATTTAATCTCAAGCCATGGATCAGGCATCCGCGGAGAAGCTCGATGGCCCGCTGCATTTCAATGCGGTGGTGACGCCGCATCGCTCGCTGAACCGCAAGGGCTTCATCATTCTGATGTCGGTGATGATCGCCGTGAACTTCACGGCGGGCATGATCTTTCTGCTCAAAGGGGCTTGGCCGATTTTCGGTTTCTGCGGGCTCGACGTGGCGCTGGTCTGGTGGGCTTTCCGCGCCAATTATCGCGCCGCCCGCGCCCATGAAACCGTGCAGCTCTCCGACGATGAACTCCGCATCCGCCGCGTCGATCAGCGCGGCCGTGCGCGGGCCTTCAGCTTCCAGCCCTATTGGGTGCGCCTCGAGCTTGTCGAGAACCCCGACGAGTCCACCAATCTCTATCTGCGCTCGCATGGAAAGAGCCTCGAGCTCGCCCATGTCCTCTCGCCACCCGAACGCCGGCAATTCGCCCGCGCCTTGCAGGCGGCGTTGCGGGACTTGAAGTCCTAAATTCTTCGTCATTGCGAGGCCGAAGGCCGTGGCAATCCAGTCTTCGCGGCACTGGATTGCTTCGCGGAGCCTGTCCTTGGGCCGGGCGTCGCGCGGACCCGAGGGCTCGCAATGACGAATAGTTCAATGCGCCTCGCGTTCGATCAGCATGTCCTTGCTGAGCACGTTGCCCTTGTCGTCGAGCTTGTAGACGATGGGCGCGCCAGTCGCGATGTTGACCTCGAGAATTTCTTTTTCCGAAAGCTTGTCGAGCACCATGACGAGGGCGCGCAGACTGTTGCCATGCGCGGCGACAAGCACGCGCTCGCCCTTCAGCACACGCGGCATGATCTCGCGCTCGAAATAGGGCAGCACGCGCGCGGCGGTGTCCTTCAGGCTTTCGCCGCCGGGCGGCGGAATATCGTAGGAACGGCGCCAGATGTGAACCTGCTCCTCGCCCCATTTCTTGCGCGCGTCGTCCTTGTTGAGGCCGGAGAGGTCGCCATAGTCGCGTTCGTTGAGCGCCTGATCGCGGATGACGGGCAAATGAGGCTGACCGATCTCCTCGAGGATCAGCCGGTTCGTTTCCTGCGCGCGCGACAGGACGGATGTGAAGGCGACGTCGAAACGATAGCCTGCCTTTTTGAGCGCCTGCCCCGCCTCATGGCCTTCGGCGACGCCTTGCGCGGTGAGCGCCGGATCGCGCCAGCCCGTGAAGAGGTTCTTCTCGTTCCATTCGCTTTGGCCGTGACGGACGAGAACAAGCAGGTTCGACAAGATGAAGCTCCCTTACTCTGTAGAAGGATTATTCGATGCCGAGCACATCGGCCATGTTGAATAGCCCGGGTCCCTTGCCCTGTCCCCAGAGGCTCGCCCGGATCGCGCCGCGCGCGAAGATGGCGCGATCCTCCGCGATGTGGCCGAGTGTGATGCGTTCGGTGGGGCCGGCGAAAATCACTTCATGGTCGCCGATGACGCTGCCGCCGCGAAGCGACGCAAAGCCGATGGCGCCGTCTGCTCGTGCGCCGGTCTCGCCGTCGCGGCCGCGTTCGGAGTGATCCTTGAGCGAGATGCCTCGGCCTTCGGCGGCCGCTTCACCGAGAAGCAGTGCCGTGCCCGACGGCGCATCGACCTTATGGCGGTGATGCATCTCGACGATTTCGATGTCCCAGGAGGGATCGAGCGCCTTGGCCGCCTGCCGCACCAGTGCGGCGAGGAGATTGACGCCGAGGCTCATATTGCCCGCCTGGATGATGGTGGCGTGGCGCGCCGCCGCCGCGATGCGGGCCTGCTGCGTCCCGTCGATGCCCGTGGTGCCGATCACATGGACGATGCGCGCCTGCGCCGCGAGCCCGGCGAATTCGACGCTGGCGGCAGGCACGGAGAAGTCGATCAGCGCGTCGACATCCTTGATGACGGCGAGCGGGTCGTCGCTGGCGAAAATGCCGAGCGGCTGGGCGAGCCCGGCCAGAACGCCGAGATCCGCGCCGACATGGGGCGAGCCTTTGGCCTCGATGCCGCCGGCGACGGCCGCACCCGGCGTCTCGTGGATGAGGCGTATGAGCGTGCGGCCCATCCGGCCGCCCGCTCCCGTCACCGCGATCTTCACGTCCCTGCCCATGTTGGGCTCCCTGATTTTCTGGCCTGCGGTATAGCAGCCACACCCGCGGAGGTAAATGCGGCCTGCTGCCGGGTTCCCGGAACCAAGTGAGGCGGCCCCCGTTTTTCGGGTGGGTGCCGAGTGAGGATGCAAGCCGATGAAGACCTTCAATCAGTGGAACACGCAGCGCTTCGCGCTTGTCGGCGCCGTCATCGGCGTCGGCTACGGACTTGCCATGAGCTCGCTTATCGGCATCGTCTCGGTGCGCACGCTCGATCTGCTGATCTGGGCGATGATCTTCAGCGCCTCGACGGGCGCCGCCACCGGCGCAGGCGTCGCCGTGATGCGGAACCTGCTGGCCTTTTGCGTGACCCAGACGCGCAGCCCCGCCCGCGCCGCATCCCCGGCTTCGAGCTTCACGCTGCGCGCCGCCGACTAGGCTTTCGGCGCGAAAAAAAGCCCGCCCCTTTTTAAGGAGGCGGGCTTCAAGTTACAGGTGTTGTCTGCGAGGAGAACGCCTGGAGGGAACTTTACCAGTCGAGCTGGAGACGGGATTCGAGGATCCGGTAGGCCTGATCCTCATGGCCGCTGGCCGGGACATAATCGTCCTTGGCCATCACGTAATTGACCATCAGCCGCACATTCGGATTGAAATAATAGTTCGCGCCGAAGGTGTAATCCTTGCCCGAGCCGCGTGCGTCGGCGAGCGTCGTCGCGGCCTTGGTGTCGAGATTGATCGGGCTGGCCGCAAGGTTCGCGTCGTCGAGGCTGAGTTCGCTGTAGCGCACCGCGAGCTGCAAGGCGTTCGTCGCCTTGGGACGATCGAAAAGACCGCTCTTGGCGTTGTAGTTGCGATGCTCGCCGGTGACGAACCAGCTCGCTTCCACATAGCCGCCATCGATATCGGCGTCCGCGCCGATGCTGCGCTGAATCCGATCGAACGTCCATTCGGCCTGAAGCGCGACGGGACCGTAGACAAGCGCCAGTTCGGGGCCGAACCGCATTTCGTTCGACGCGTTGGTCGCTTTGGCCGCCAGCGTGTAATTGGCGCCATGGGCCTCGGGGATGGCGTTGAACGTCACCGAACCGCTTTCAAGGCCGCGATAGCTGCCGTTCATGGCGACATGCAGAACTGTGTGGCCGGTGTTGATCGGGACATAGAAGGCGCGGCCCGTCAGCGCCCAGTTGGTCGAGTTCGAACCGTTCTGGATGCCGCCATTCTGAATGCCCTTGGTGAAGAAGCCGCCCTGCAGGCCGTAATTCTTGCCGTCGCCATAGGCGAGCGAGGCGCCAAGCGAGCGGCTCGGCCAGAGGACGTTGGGCAGCGCATATTCCATGAAGGTGTTGAAACGGTCGCTCGTCTGCACATTGAGGCCGAAGGGCTCGTACTGATTGCCGACGCGGACCAGAAGATTTTTGGTGACGTCATGTTCGATGAAGGCGTCGGTGATCGCGACGGTCGTATTGCCGTAGCTATAGGCGGCGGGCGCGAAATCGGCTTCGAACTTGTAGCGCCAGTCGCCGAACATCTTGCCGTAGACATTCATGCGGCCACGGCGGATTTCCGCGCCATTGCCCATCGGAATGAGACTGCCGCCGTCGATCAGATAGGCGTCGGCCTGAAGCTGGCCACCAAGGCCGATAGAGAACTTGCCGTCGCTGCTTTCCATTTCGAGCTTGTTCGACTTGAACTTCGGCAGCGTGTCGATGACGGCGGTCTTCTTTTCCATCGCATCGATCTTGGCATCGCGCGCCGCGACTTCGGCGCGCAGCTGCTGCAACGAGGTTTCAAGCGCCTGAATACGCGCATCCACGTCGTCGCTGGCAAACGAAGCGCTGCTCGCGCCGAAGGTGAACGCGGCGACGGCCGCGGTGGCAAGAAGGCTCTTTTTCAGAAAATGCATGATCGGTCCCATCCCGCGCGGAACGATTGCCGCGTGTGGGGGGACTGTCTCAATGAAACGCTAAGGCTTTAGCGAATGTGACGGAGCGGCGGCGTTTACTTCTCGAAAACGAATTGGCTTCCAGCCGCGGAAAAATGAAGCCCTCGTGGCACTTAGCCGCGAAAGATAAAAAAAGCGCCGAGCGCGATAAAGGAAAAACCGATGGCATAATTCCAGGTGATCGGCTGACCGAGATAGAAAGTCGAAAAGCCCGCAAAGACAATCAGCGTGATGACTTCCTGGATGGTCTTGAGTTGCGCTGCCGGATAGACGGCGGAACCCATGCGGTTCGCCGGCACCGCGAGACAATATTCAAAGAAGGCGAGCCCCCAGCTGATCGCGATGACGGTGACGATCGGCACGCCTTTATATTTGAGGTGCCAATACCAGGCCGTGGTCATGAAGAGATTGGAGAGCGTCAGAAGTCCGATGGGCAGGAGATAGGGCTGCATGGCATATCCAGATAAAGAGGACCCTGGCAAATGAAAAGGACCCCGACGGGGTCCTCGACATTAGCGCAAATACGGGCGTTCGGCTCAGGCCTGAAACCCGTCCCAGAATTCCTTCACCCGGGCAAAGAAGCCGGAGCTTTCGGGGTTCGTGTCCGTGCTCGACGCGGCCTCGAATTCCTTCAGCAATTCTTTTTGCTTCTTGGACAGCTTGATCGGCGTCTCGACGGTGGTCTGGATATAGAGGTCGCCGATTTCGCGCGAATTAAGGACGGGCATGCCCTTGTCCTTCAGCCGGAACTGCTTGCCGGTTTGCGTGCCTTCGGGAATTTTCAGCTTCACGCGTTTGCCGTTCAAGGTCGGCACTTCGATCTCGCCGCCGAGCGAGGCCGACGTCATCGAGATCGGCACGCGGCAAAAGAGATCCGCCCCGTCGCGCTGGAAAATCGGATGGGGCCTGAGCGACAGAAAAATATAAAGATCGCCCGCCGGTCCGCCGCGCATGCCCGCTTCGCCCTCGCCGCTCAGGCGAATGCGCGTGCCGTCTTCGACACCTGCCGGAATGTTGACGCTGAGCGTGCGTTCCTTTTCGACGCGGCCCGCGCCGTGGCAGACCTTGCACGGTTTCTCGATGATCTGACCGCGCCCGTGACAGGTCGGGCAGGTACGTTCAATCGTGAAGAAGCCCTGAGAGGCCCGCACCTTGCCGTGGCCGCTGCAGGTCGTGCAGGTGACGGGTTTCGATCCCGGCTCCGCGCCCGAGCCTTCGCAGGCTTCGCAAGCGACCGACGAGGGCACGCGCACTTGCGCCTTCTTGCCCTCGAAAGCTTCTTCGAGCTCGATCTCCATATTGTAGCGAAGATCCTGGCCGCGCGTGCGCCCGCCATCGGACCGCCGTCCGCCGCGACCGCCCATGAACTCGCCGAAGAGATCGTCGAAAATGCCGGACATGGAGGCGCCGAAATCGCCGCCGAAACCGGGATGGCCGCCGCGCGGCCCGCCGCCCTCAAACGCCGCATGGCCGAACTGGTCGTAAGCGGCGCGCGACTGTTCGTCCTTCAGAACGTCATAGGCTTCGTTGAGTTCCTTGAATTTCTTTTCGGCATCCGCATCGCCCGGATTGCGGTCGGGGTGAAGCAGCTTTGCCTGATTGCGATAGGCCTTCTTCATCTCGTCCGCATTCGCATTGCGGGCGACGCCAAGCACATCGTAAAAATCGCGTTTGGACATGGACCTATCGTCTCGTCACAGACCGGCGCCCCGGCAAGCCAAAGCTCGCCGGGGCGCTGTCATGCGTGTATGGGATGTGAATCATGGGACGCGCGCCTCGCGGGATCTTCAGGCGTCCGAGCCCCGATCCCGTTTGGCTTCGTCGACTTCCTCGAAGTCGGCATCGACGACATTGTCGGTCTCCGCCCCGTCAGCCGAGGCATCGGCCTTCGCCGCGTTTTCCTGGGTCGCCTTGTAGATCGCTTCGCCGAGTTTCATCGCCGTCTGCGTCAACGCCGCCGTCTTGGTCTTGACGTCGTCGGCCGAGCCGTCCTTCAGAGCCGTCTTCAGCTCTTCGACACCAGCTTCGATTTCCGCCTTCACATCGGCGGGCACCGCGTCGGCATGTTCGGCGAGCGACTTCTCGGTCGAGTTGATGAGAGCGTCGGCATGGTTGCGGTTTTCAACCTCTTCGCGCTTCTTCTTGTCTTCGGTGGCGTGAGCTTCGGCGTCCTTCACCATCTGCTCGATGTCTTTTTCAGACAGGCCGCCCGACGCTTCGATGCGGATCGTCTGTTCTTTATTGGTCGCCTTGTCTTTCGCCGAGACGTTGACGATGCCGTTGGCGTCGATGTCGAAGGTGACTTCAACCTGCGGCACGCCGCGCGGCGCCGGCGGAATGCCGACAAGATCGAACTGGCCGAGGATCTTGTTGTCGGCCGCCATTTCGCGCTCGCCCTGGAAAACGCGGATCGTCACCGCGTTCTGATTGTCGTCGGCGGTCGAGAAGGTCTGCGACTTCTTGGTCGGGATCGTCGTGTTGCGGTCGATGAGGCGCGTGAAGACGCCGCCCAGCGTTACGATGCCGAGCGACAGCGGCGTCACGTCGAGCAGCAGCACGTCCTTGACGTCGCCCTGCAGCACGCCCGCCTGAATGGCCGCGCCCATGGCGACGACTTCATCGGGGTTCACCGACTTGTTGGGCTCCTTGCCGAAGAACTGCTTCACCACATCCTGAATTTTCGGCATGCGGATCTGGCCGCCGACAAGAACGACTTCGTCGATCTGCGCCGCCGTGAGGCCCGCATCCTTCAGCGCCTTCTTGCAAGGCTCGATGGTGCGCTGGATGAGATCGTCGACAAGCGCTTCGAGCTTGGCGCGCGTCAGCTTCATGGTGAGATGCTTCGGGCCCGAGGCATCCGCCGTGATGAAGGGCAGATTGACTTCGGTCTGCTGGGCCGACGAAAGCTCGATCTTGGCTTTTTCCGCCGCTTCCTTCAGGCGTTGAAGCGCGAGCTTGTCGCTCTTCAGGTCGATGCCGTTCTCTTTCTTGAATTCGTCGGCAAGGTAGCTGACGAGACGCATGTCGAAGTCTTCGCCGCCGAGGAACGTGTCGCCGTTCGTCGCCTTCACTTCAAAGACGCCGTCGCCGATTTCAAGAATGGAGATATCGAAGGTGCCGCCGCCCAAGTCGTAGACGGCGATGATCTGGCCGTCCTTCTTGTCGAGGCCATAGGCGAGCGCGGCAGCGGTCGGCTCGTTGATGATGCGGAGAACTTCAAGACCGGCGATCTTGCCCGCGTCCTTCGTCGCCTGACGCTGGGCGTCGTTGAAATAGGCGGGAACGGTGATGACGGCCTGGCTGACCTTTTCGCCGAGATAGCTTTCAGCGGTTTCCTTCATCTTCTGAAGGATGAAGGCCGAGACCTGCGAAGGGGAATATTTCTCGTTCTGGGCTTCGACCCAGGCGTCGCCATTCTGGGCGCGCACGATCGAATAGGGGACCATGCCTTTGTCTTTTTGCGTGGTCGGGTCGTCATAGGCGCGGCCGATGAGACGTTTGATCGCAAAGAAGGTGTTGGTCGGGTTGGTGACGCCCTGGCGTTTGGCCGACTGGCCGACCAGACGCTCGGCGTCATTGGTGAAAGCCACGATGGACGGGGTCGTCCGCAGGCCTTCCGAATTTTCGATCACTTTCGGCGTGGAGCCTTCCATCACCGCGACACACGAGTTCGTCGTGCCAAGGTCGATGCCGATTACTTTTCCCATATCGATGGTCCTCTTTCACTGCGGCAGGCCGGCCGGGCCCCATGGACTGGGCACCCACGCGTCGGCTCGGGGCGTCTTTGAAACACCCTGGCCAGATCCGGCCCCCATAGGGGTCCGTTAGGGGTTGAACATGTTGGGCTCTATATAGGTTTGGCCGCCGATGGCCGCAAGCGGTCATGCGGCATTTGGGCCACAGCGATTCGATTTATGGGATTGGCGCATCCCGGTGACGGGTAGGGACGAAGGAGGTTCGGCGATGAAGACAGCGCCGATCGACACAGGTTTCGATGGCTTGCGGCTCTATCCCGGCAAGCTCGATGTTGCGGCGCAAACGGAGCTGATGGCGGCCTTGCGCGAGGCCGCAAGGATCGCGCCGCCTTATCGCCCCAAGATGCCCAAGACCGGCCAGCCCTGGTCGATCATGCAGACGAACCTCGGCCCCCTCGGCTGGGTCTCCGACGTGACCGGCTACCGATATGAGGCTGTCCATCCGTTAACGCATGAGCCCTGGCCGGCCATACCTTCAGCCCTACTCACACTCTGGGCCGAAATTGCCGGTTATGAGGCCCCGCCCGAATGCTGCCTCGTGAATATCTATCGCGGCGAAAAGGCGAAGATGGGCCTGCATCAGGATCGCGACGAGGCCGCGACCGACGCGCCGGTTCTGTCGATTTCGCTCGGCGACACCTGCCTGTTCCGCGTCGGCGGATTCGCCCGCAGCGACAAGACGAAAAGCTTCAGGATAGCCTCAGGCGACGTGCTGGTGCTGGGTGGCGCGTCGCGCCTGCGATTTCACGGCGTCGACCGCATCATTCCGGGCACGTCGCAATTGGTGGACGGCGGCGGGCGATTGAACCTGACTTTGCGGCGGGTGACGAAACCCTAGGCCAATCGCTCTGCGCCCGGCACGTCGCCGGCGCGTGCGTCGAAGGTCAACATGGTCTCGCAGCCAAGCGTGCGATACTGAGCGACGAAAAGACAGTCGGCGAAATCCGCGCCGCCGCTTTCATAATGTAGCAGAGCCTCTTCCAGCGCCTCTTCGCTTTCGATCCGTACATCGCGAGATTCGAGCAAGGAGGTGAAAACGTCGATGACGCTTCTCTTTTCAAAACGGTAGACGCTGCGCAGCACCCATTCGGTTTCGAGCAGCACCAGAAGGGAAATCGCTAAAGCTTCTCCCGTCTCGACGGCTTTTGCGATGGCCTCGAGCGCGATCTGCGCCTGACGCTCGTCATCGCGAATGAGGAAGCGGACGAGAACATTGGTATCGACGCCCTTCAAGACTTCGACCGCCCGGCCTTCATTTCATCGATGGAAGCGATTTTACCGCCGGGTGCGGGGAAAGCGCCATGAAGGTCAAGGATGCTGCGCTTCCTGGCGCGCATAACGACGGTGCCGTTGCTGAGCCGTGAAAAATGAATCTGGTCGCCGGGCTCGACGCCAAGCCCCTCCCGGATGTCCTTCGGGATTGTCGTCTGGCCTTTGGCGGTCAGTGTCGAGACGCTCATGGGCCTTTCTCCATTCCTTACAAATTATAATATAGTAAGGAAAGAAAGTCCTGCAATCCCGTCTCTTCAATAAGGCGCCCAACCCGGCACGGGCGACACGCCGAAGAGCCAGAGATGGCCGTAGAAGACCGCGCCGAAGGCCGCGAGCCCTAGCAGGATTCGCCACCAGCCAAGTTCGCTGATCGCGAGCCTGTTGCGCCCGGCGACAATGGCGGCGAAAGGCAGGTTCGAGGTGACGCGGGAGAAGCTCTCCCATTTCCCGCCCAGCGCCTTTTTGCGCTTTTCGTCGATGGAAAGCGTGCCGAGCGCCGGTAGGACCAGAAACGTCCCGAAGAAAATGATCGAGGCCTTGTCGCCATTGAGCGCAAGGTGCAGCGCCGACCAGATCATCACCGACCAGAGGAAGGGATGCCGGGTGATGCGCAGCATGCCCTTGATCGGATCGGGCTTGTCGAGCACGCCTTCGGCCTTGACGGAGGTCGGGTTCGGCGTGGTGAGGCCGATCAGCGCGAAGAGGAAAGCGACGATCATGACCGGCGGCGCGAGATGGATGAGCCAGTCCGGCGCGATCCAGTAGAGCCGGTTCGGAATACCGTCTGTCGCGTTATAGGCCATGCAGAGCCAGGCGATGCCGCCGATGGAGCCCAGCGAAAAGAGGGCGAGGTAAGGCGTCTCGCCGATCAGGGCGATGATCCGGCCGCGCAAGCTTGTGCCCGAAATCAACAGATGAATTCCCAGAAAGAATGCCGCCGCCGCCGCGAGATTCAACATCGTCCCGTCCCTCCTTCAGAGCACGTCTATAACATCGTTATAGAATGGGCATGCCTCGCCCGGATCGCAACCCGGCATCTCGCGATCATGGCGAAACACGATGGCTATCTCCAGACTGGGATCACTTCCTCCTTTGGAGAGCGCGCCTCAAATAGACTACGGTCTTTTATTCCTTTACGCCGCTTCGCCCTCGAGCGAGCGTGTGAGCCAAACACAAATTAATGGTCTACATCACTCAATGAGCGCCAAAAAACCCAATTTTCTCGTAATTGTGGCCGATGATCTCGGTTTTTCGGATATTGGCGCTTTCGGCGGCGAGATCGAAACGCCGCATCTGGACGCGCTGGCCGCGACCGGCTTGCGGCTGACGAATTTCCATTCTGCCCCCGCCTGCGCGCCGACCCGCGCCATGCTGCTTTCGGGCACCGATCCGCATATCGCGGGCCTCGGCACCCATGAAGAGGTGCTGGCGAAAAGCCAGCGCGGCAAGCCGGGCTATGAGTGCTTCCTGAACGACCGCATCGCCACCCTACCCCAGCTTCTGCGCGACGCCGGGTATCTGACCTTGATGTCGGGCAAATGGCATCTCGGCTCGACGCTCGAAACCTGCCCGGCGACGCGCGGCTTCACGCGCTCCTTCGCTCTGCTCCCCGGCGCGGCGAACCATTACGCCTCCTCGCCCAAGGCAGGCACCGGCTTTCCCAAGCAGGACATGCTCTATACAGAGGACGATCATTTCGTCGAACTGCCCGACGATTTCTATACGTCGGATGGCTTCACAACGAAGCTGATCGATTATCTGGGCGAGCGCGAGGACAAGGACCAGCCCTTCTTCGCCTATCTCGCCTTCTCCGCCCCGCATTGGCCGTTGCAGGCGCCGGACGATCTCATCGCCAAATATCGCGGACGTTACGATGCGGGCCCGGAAGCCTTGCGCGAAGAGCGCCTGACGCGCCTGAAGCAACTGGGTCTCTGCGCCCCGGACATCAAAGCCCATCCGATCGTGGCCAAGAACAAACCCTGGGACGAGATGGACGACGAGGAGCGCGCCCGCTCGGCCCGCGCCATGGAAGTCTATGCGGCCATGGTCGAGCGCCTCGACTGGAATGTCGGCCGCCTCGTCGCGCATCTGAAGGAGACGGGTGCGTTTGACGACACGCTCATTCTCTTCATGTCGGACAATGGGGCCGAAGGCGCGCTGATCGAAGCCGTGCCGGTCTTCGGGCCTTACCTGATGGATTTCATCGACAAATATTACGACAACAGCCTCGAGAATATCGGGCGTCCCAATTCCTATGTCTGGTACGGGCCGCGCTGGGCGCAGGCCTCGACCGCGCCCTCGCGCCTCTACAAAACCTATACGTCGGAGGGCGGCATCCGCGTCGTCGCCTTCGCGGCGGGCGCGGGCCTTGCGCGCAAGAACGAAGTCGGCGACGCCTTCTCGACCGTGATGGACGTGATGCCGACGCTGCTTGAGCTTGCAGGCGCGACGCATCCCGCGCCCGATTACAAAGGCCGCGCCGTCGAGCCGATGATGGGCCGCACGCTCGTGCCCTATTTCGCGGGAACCTCCGATGACGTCCACCCGAAAGACGCGGTGACGGGTTGGGAATTCTTCGGCCGGCGGGGCATTCGCAAGGGTGACTGGAAGGCGATATGGATTCCGGCGCCCGAAGGCGCGAGCGACTGGCAGCTCTATAATGTCGCGGCCGATCCCGGCGAGATCGACGACCTCGCCGCAACCGAACCGAAGCGGTTGGCCGAAATGCTGGCCCTCTGGGACGAGTATGTCGAGCGCACCGGCGTCGTCATGGTGCCGATTTCCACCTGAATCGAGCACCTAATAAAACCTCAATTGCGCCATTCGCCTCGCGCAAGCCGCTTGTTAATTCTTTCGCGTTTAGAACGGGACCAGACGCCCGGCGCATAGCCGCTGGCTTCCCATTCCATCGCGGAGACATAACGTGAAGCGCCTGCAAAACATTCCCGTCGGATACCTGCTCAACGGCATTGTCGGCGCTCTCTTCCTGATGGTGATGGGTTTCGTCGCCGCCGGGGTCGTGGCTTCCTTCAGCGCCAAGCAGCAGGCCGACAAGGTGCTGACGGCGACGCGTGTGACGCGCGACGTCTTCGAGGCCTTGCAGGCGACGCGGCTTGAACGCGGCACGACGCGCAGCGCGCTGGGCAATGACGATGCAGTTTCCGAAAGCGTCGCCGCCTCGATTGCAAAGAAGCGCGGCCAGTCGGCCCCTGCCTATGACAGATTGTTCGAGACTTGCGCCGTTCTCGATTGCAGCGCCCGCGTTCCGATTGGCGATCTGCGCGCCGCCGTCGACAAGCTCCAGAACGTGCGCCGCGATGTCGATGCCGCGCTGAAGTCGCCGCTGACGGCGCGCCCGGCGAACTTGCGCGAAGGCTGGACCGATACGGTGACCAACGTCATCGCCAGGCTTGAATTCATGTCGAGCGATCTCGGCACGCAGGTCCGTATGACCGATCCGCTGATCGCCGAACAGATCACCATCAAGGATCTCGGCTACACCGTGCGCGCCGCCGCCGGCAATGAACGCAATCTGATGGTCGATGTCATCCAGAACGGCGTCCTGTCTCCCGAGATGGTGTCGAAACTCGCCGCGCAGCGCGGTCAGATCGACGCCGCCTGGCCGCTCCTCAACGACATTGTCGCGCGTCCGGGCGAGCCCGCCGCCGTTGTCGCTGCGGTGAAGGCGGCGCAGGCCTCCTATTTTGAAAATGTGATGAAGCAGCGCGGCACGATTGAAACCGAGATCGCCGCGGGCCGTCCCTCGCCGGTGAAATCCGCCGATTGGGTAAAGATCACCAACGCCTCATTCGACAAGCTGGTCGATGTGCCGCTCGCCGCGCTCGACGCCGCCATCGATCACGCGCAATCCGTGGCGCTCGCCGCCCGCAACGCCTTGCTGCTCAATGCCGGTCTTCTGGTGCTGGCGCTCGGCATCGGCGGCTTCGGTGTCTTCATGATCCGTGGCCGCGTTGTCCGCCCGGTGCAGGTCCTCACGGAAGTCATGGGCAATCTCGCGCGCGGCGTTTGGGAAACGCATGTACCCTTCGGCGAACAAGGCGATGAGATCGGTCAGATGGCGCGCGCCGTCGGCGTCTTCAAGGAAAACGGCGTGGCGAATGAACGCATGCAGGCAGAGCGCGCCGAAGCGCAGGCCGAACGCGAACGCCGCCAGACGCGCATTGACGAGCTGATCCGCGACTTCGACGCGTGCATCACCGAAACGCTCGAGGAAGTCGCAGGCGCAGCGGGCGACATGCAGGCGACCGCGAATACCATGTCGGCGATTGCCGAAAGCACGTCGGGCCGCGCGACCGCTGTCGCCGCCGCGACCGAAGAGGCCTCGACCAACGTGGCAACCGTGGCCGCCGCGTCGGAAGAACTATCGGCTTCGATCGAAGAGATCGCGCGTCAGGTCACGCAGTCGAGCGAGGTCGCGTCCCGCGCCGTCAGTTTCGCCGGCGAGACCGACACGCAGATGAAAGTACTTTCAAGCGCCGTCGAAAAAATCGGCGATGTGGTGAAGCTCATCAGCGAGATCGCCGGACAGACGAACTTGCTGGCGCTCAACGCGACGATTGAAGCCGCGCGCGCGGGCGACGCCGGTAAAGGCTTCGCGGTCGTCGCCTCGGAAGTGAAGGCGCTGGCGACGCAGACGGCGAAAGCGACGGGCGACATCAGCGCCCAGATCGAAGCCGTGCAATTGGCGACGGCGAATTCGGTCGGCTCCATCGGCGAAATTGCACAAGTGATCGGTCAGGTGAGCGAGATCGCCACCGCGATTTCGGCGGCGGTGCAGCAGCAAAGCGCCGCGACGCAGGAAATCGCCCGCAACATCGAACAGGCCGCGCGTGGCACGACGGAAGTCTCCGACAATGTCGGCGGTGTCAACACGGCGGCGAATGAAACGGGACAGGCCGCCCATCAGGTGCTGGAGGCGTCGGGCAAACTGTCGTCGCAGGCGGATGCGCTGGGCCGCAACATCACGGCGTTCCTCAGCGACATCCGCGCGGCGTAAGGTGGAGTTTGGCTTCAGCCCCAAAATCTGCTGTCACCCCGGGCTTGTCCCGGGGTCCAGTTGCCGCAGGCTCGGAATTTGACGCTCCTGGATCCCGGCACAAGAGCCAGTCCTTGGGCGCGCAAGAGCGCGACCCGAGGGCCGGGATGACATTCAGGACTTGAGTGAAAACAAAACCGCCGCCTCAAGCCCTGACGTCGACCCCTGCTCCCTTGGGCGCACCGTCTTCCGCTTTCGCGACGCCGACGCGCGCCGCGCGCAGCAGCCTGTCGCCGATCATGTAGCCTGCCTCGATCACATGAACGACCGTTCCCGCGGGCTGGCCGCTACCCGGCACCTCAAACATCGCCTCATGCAGATGCGCGTCGAAACGGTCGCCGGGCGCGGGTGTGATTTCCTTGATGCCGTGGCGCTCGAAAGTGGCGAGCAATTGCCGCTCGGTCGCATCGACGCCGTCGATCAGCGCCTGCACGGTCGCGGGCGAGGCTTCGCGTTCCTCGGGCTTCAGCGTCGCGATGGCGCGGCGCAGATTGTCGGAAACCTGCACCATGTCGCGGGCGAAACCGGCGGCGGCGTAACGCACTGCATCCTGACGCTCGCGCTCGGCGCGGCGGCGCGTGTTCTCGGCCTCGGCGACGGCGCGCAGAAGCTTGTCCTTGAGATCGACGTTTTCTTTCTGGAGCGCGACCAGCACTTCGAAGGGATCGGGCTCGGCTGCCGCTTGCGGATCGACGGGCTCGCCCTCGCCCGGTCCCGTGGCATTGGCCGCGGCCTGCTGATCGACCGGCGCGTTCTCGTCTTCGCCGTTTGCCGCTTCGTTGTTCTGGTCGTTCATCTTTACAAATCCAATTTAATCGCCACCCGCCCCATCGAACGCGGGCGGGATGTGCGCGTCTCTACCATCAACCGGCTCAGTTGATAAGCCTGCCCACGAGTTTCGCCGTGTAGTCCACCATCGGAATGATGCGCGCGTAATTGAGCCGCGTCGGTCCGATGACGCCCAGCACGCCGACGACGTGCTGGCGGCTGTCCATATAGGGACTGATGACGAGCGACGAACCCGACATCGAAAAGAGCTTATTTTCCGAGCCGATGAAAATGCGCACGCCATCGGCTTTTTCGGCAAGGCCGAGAAGCTGCACGAGGTCGCTCTTGTTTTCGAGATCGTCGAAAAGCAGGCGTACGCGCTCAAGGTCTTCCATTGCGTGAACGTCGTTGAGAAGCCGCGAGCGGCCGCGCACGATCAGCGATTTCGACAGGGGATCGTCGCCATTGCTGGCCGATTTGGAACCCGACCATGTGGCGAGCCCCGAGGCGATGACGCGCGAGGTGAGTTCGTTGAGCTCGGCCTTTTGCGTTTCGACTTCACGGGCGAGAATGCCCTTGGCTTCCTCGAAGGTCTTGCCGCGCAGTCGCGCGTTCAGATAGTTGGTGGCCTCCGTCAGCGCCGAAGGCGTCAGGCCCATCGGCACCTCGATGACGCGGTTTTCCACCTCGCCGCCTTCCGTGACGATGACGACAAGCGCCCGGCCCGGATCCATCGCCACGAATTCGATATGCTTCAGGGCCGCTTCAAATTTCGGCGCGACGACGAAGCCCGCCGCATGGCTGAGGCCCGACAGCATTTTCGAGGCTTCGTCGAGCACATCCTCGACGCTCTTGTGGGAGCCCGCCACCTGACGCTCGATCTGCCCGCGCTCGTCTTCGGAGAGATCGCCGATTTCGAGCAACCCATCGACGAACATGCGTAAGCCCGCTTCCGTCGGCACGCGTCCGGCGCTGGTATGCGGCGAGAAGAGGAGGCCCAGCGCCTCGAGATCCGACATCACATTGCGGATCGAGGCCGCCGACAGGGAAATCGGCAGATGCCGCGACAGAAAGCGGGAGCCCACGGGATCGCCGGTCTCGAGATAGGTCTCGACGACACGGCGC
The DNA here is from genome assembly GCA_036499025.1 of Parvibaculum sp. Classification (GTDB taxonomy): domain Bacteria; phylum Pseudomonadota; class Alphaproteobacteria; order Parvibaculales; family Parvibaculaceae; genus Parvibaculum. Next base: position 46,905 of record DASYEM010000059.1, read on the forward strand.
AATATATCGCGCGAACGCTCGTTGAGATCCTTGACGGCGACCATCGGGGTTTCGCGTCTCCTGTTATGTGGCTGAAATACAGGCTGAATTTAGGAAGCGAGGGGCTCCGCGTCAATCGCGGGCCGATCCTGCGGGCTTTGGCCGCCTTTCCTTCTGAAGGCTCGCAGGCTACTAAGGCGCCCAACCGATAAACAGGTCCCATCGAACAAGACGAGAAAGCAGGTCTGCCATGCGCCCATCCGGCCGCCAGCCCCACGAAATCCGGGCCGTGAGCCTCGAACGCGGCGTGACGAAACACGCCGAAGGCTCCTGCCTCGTCAAATTCGGCGACACGCATGTGCTTTGCACCGCGAGCCTTGAAGAACGCGTGCCGCCCTTCCTCAAAGGCAAGGGCGCGGGCTGGGTCACCGCCGAATACGGCATGCTGCCGCGCTCGACCCATGAACGCATGCGCCGCGAAGCCGCGCAGGGCAAACAGTCTGGCCGCACGCAGGAAATCCAGCGCCTGATCGGGCGCTCCCTGCGCTCCGTCGTCGATATGAAACTGCTCGGCGAACGCCAGATTTCGGTCGATTGCGACGTGCTTCAGGCCGATGGCGGCACGCGCACGGCCTCGATCACGGGCGCCTGGGTTGCGCTGCACCAGTGCATCGAATGGATGATCGCGCGCGAGATGCTGGCCGTCACGCCGATCAAGGATCATGTGGCGGCGATTTCCTGCGGCATCTATCGCGGGCAGCCGGTTGCCGATCTCGATTATGCCGAGGATAGCGAAGCCGATACCGATGCCAATTTCGTCATGACGGGCAGGGGCGGGATTTGCGAGATTCAGGGCACGGCGGAAGCCGAACCCTTCAGCGAAGCCGAGCTGATGAAGCTGATGGGCCTTGCCAAAGCCTCGATCGCCGATCTGGTGGCGCTCCAGAAGAAGGCCGTTTCTTGACAAAGGAGGGCTTGATGGCAGCTCGCAAATTCGCTGAAAAATCGCTGGTCGTCGCCAGTCACAATGCCGGCAAGGTCCGTGAAATAAGGGAATTGCTGGCTGATTTCGGTATCGAAACGGTTTCGGCGGGCGATCTCGGCCTGCCCGAACCTGAAGAGACCGGCGAAACCTTTCAGGCCAATGCCGAGTTGAAGGCGCTGGCGGCCGCGACCGCCTCAGGCAAACCGGCTCTGGCCGACGATTCAGGTCTCTGCGTCGAGGCGCTGAACGGCGCGCCCGGCATCTATTCGGCGCGCTGGGCGGGCCCGCAAAAGGATTTCGACTTCGCCATGGAGCGGGTGCGGCTCGGCCTCGTCGAGGAAGGCACGCTCAACACCAAAGCCTGGTTCATTGCCGGGTTGGCGCTCGCCTGGCCGGATGGCCATGTCGATTATTTCGAGGGCCGCGTCGATGGCGAACTCGTCTGGCCGCCGCGCGGCTTGAAGGGCTTCGGCTATGATCCGATGTTCGTGCCGAAGGGTTACGAAGAAACCTTCGGCGAAATGGACCCGGAGAAGAAACACGCCATGTCGCATCGCGCCCATGCCTTCCGCCAGCTTGTCGATGCCTGCTTTAAAAACTGACAGGACCGACACCCGCGCCCTAAAGCCCTCCCCCCTTGAGGGGGAGGGTTGGGTGGGGGGTACGCTTCAAGACAAAGACCCCGGCTTCGGCGTCTATGTCCATTGGCCCTTCTGCCTGTCCAAATGTCCTTATTGCGATTTCAACTCGCATGTCGTCGCCAATGTCGATCAGCGCCAATGGGCCGAAGCTCTCTCGCGCGAACTTGCGCATATGCGCGAGCTCGCTGGACCGCGCCACGTCTCCTCGATCTTCTTCGGCGGCGGCACGCCGTCGCTGATGGATGTGGCGACCGTCGACGCGGTGCTGACGCAGATCGCGAAACTCTGGACCGTCGATAGCGACGTCGAGATTTCGCTTGAGGCCAATCCGACCAGCGTCGAGGCGGAGCGTTTTCGCGGCTACCGCGCGGCGGGCGTCAATCGCCTGTCGCTCGGCGTGCAGTCGTTGGATGACAAACAACTGAAATTTCTCGGCCGTCTGCACAGCGCCGACGAAGCGCTCGCCGCCATCGGCCTCGCCCGCGAAATCTTCCCGCGTCTCTCCTTCGATCTGATCTATGCGCGCCCCGGCCAGACGGCGGAGGAATGGGCGCGCGAATTGCGCATGGCGCTCGCTCATGCCGCCGATCATCTCTCGCTCTATCAATTGACCATCGAGGAAGGCACGGCATTCGCGCGCCTCTACGAAAGAGGCGCATTCAAACTGCCCGAGGAAGAGGACGCGGCGACCCTCTATCGCCTGACCGGCGACATCGCCGCCGAAGCCGGATTATCCGCCTACGAAGTATCTAATTATGCCAGGCCGGATGCCGAGTGTCGTCATAATCTGGTCTATTGGCGCTATGGCGATTACGTCGGCGTCGGCCCCGGCGCACATGGCCGCATCACCACAAGCGATGGCCGCCTTGCAACTGCGGCATTGAAAGCGCCGGGCGCATGGCTGGCCTCGGTCGAGGCTCATGGCCATGGCCTTGAAGTCTCCGATCCGGTCAGCGCCAGCGAGCAGGGCGACGAAATGATGCTGATGGGCCTGCGTCTTGAAGAAGGCGTCTCGCTCGCGCGTTACGAGCGCCTGACGGGCAAGGCGCTGGAGACAACGCGCATCGACGGCCTGATCCGCGACGGCGCGCTGAT
>DASYEM010000060.1:0-19437 GCA_036499025.1 Parvibaculum sp.
ACATCTCTCGCCATGGCCGTTTTTCTGTTCTTTCTCGCCGCCGAACTTTCGGAAGAACACAGGGCGCGCCTGCGCAGGTTGTTGCTGGCGAGTTTCGTATTCGGGTTGATCCTCATCGCGGTCAACATGCTCACCGATGCCGGGCTTTACAGATTGGTGACGGAAGGCAAAAATCTCGACAAGGCCGAGACGGGCGCCAATCGCGCGGCGGTGGTCATGGCGGTTTTGCTATGGCCGACATTGCTCGCCACGCTGGAAGCCAGACATCGGCGTCTGGCCTTTCTGCTTCCTTTCGCCACCTTGGCTGTCTTTCTGTTAACGCTCAGTCAAACCGCGCCGGTCGTGCTGGTCATCGGATTTATTGTCCTTACCGTTTGCTGGGTGAGCCCGCGGCTCGGGACGGTGCTGGTCGTTGTGATCGGTGTGGCGCTTATCTTGCTGATGCCTTTCTTCTTCATCGAAACCTGCCCCTATTTGCTGAAGCCCGGTATCGGATGGAACGCGGCGTCAGCCGGCGCACGGCTTGAAATCTGGTGCGCGGTCAGTCCTGCCGTCCTGCAGGCTTTCTTTTTTGGCCATGGCATCGAGGCGACGCGCTTCGTGCCCGACTGGCATATGGCGCATCTCTATTTCCCGGATGCTGGTGTTTTGCATCCACATAATGGCGCTCTGCAAATCTGGTACGAGTTTGGCGTCGTAGGCGCTCTCTTCGCGGCGGCGATCTGGGGTGCGATCGTGCACCGGATTGCAAATCTTCCACACAACGCACGCGCGATCTGCTTCGCTGCCTTGACCACCATCGCCGTCGTTAGTTACATCAGCCATGGGCTGTGGCAGAGCTGGTGGCTCGGAACGGTGGGCATCGTTCCAGCCTTGTTTCGTATGGTCGCCGGCAATATGTGGTTTGGTGTGCAGGAGCATCGGGGCGTTAAGTGAAAATCGTCATTGTAGGCAACTACAACGAGAAGAAGGCTGGCGCGAATTTTTACGCGACAGTGCGGAAGCTTGCCAATGGCTTCACGCGCAACGGCCACGCTGTTCTGCCCTATAGCGACCGCGACGTGTCGCGCGGCACCAGCCCGTGGGGCATTGGCCGGGCGGGCGTGCGCAAGACAAACCGGCAGCTTGTCGATGTCTGCCGCGACTTCCGCCCCGATCTCATCGTGATGCTTCACGCCGACCAGATCGCCAACGACACGTTGCGCGAGATCAAGGGCTTCCTTCCGGCCCTGCGCATCGCTTCGGTCAATATCGACGCGCTTTTCGTGCCGGAAAATCCGCCGCGCATTCATCGTCTCGCCGATGTCGCGGATATGTCGTTTCTCACCACGGCGGGCGACTTGCTTTCCCAGTTCGCCACACCATCGCATCGCGTCGCCTTCATTCCCAATCCGGCGGATCGTTCGATTGAAAACCTTGAATGCTTTGCCCGTGCGGATCAGGCGTTCGATCTTCTTTGCGCCGTCGGCAGCGTTGCCGGTGCGCCCTGGCGCGCCGACGCCATGCGAACGCTGAAAGCGTCCGTGCCTGAAGGGCGTTACGGATTTTTCGGCATCGACGGGCAGGGGCCGGTTTACGGCGCGGCCTATTTCGATGCCATCGCCAATTCGCGCATGGGGCTCAATCTCAACCGCAGCGATGCCGATTACCTCTATTCCTCCGATCGCTTCGCCCAGCTCGCGGGCAACGGGCTTCTGGTCTTCGTCGAACGGACGAGCGGCTATGGCGATATTTTCGCGGAAGACGAATTCGCCTTTTATGAGGGGCCGCAGGAACTCGCCGACAAGTTGCGTTATTTCCTCACCCATGACGAGGAACGGCAGGCCGTCGCCCGCAAGGGCCACGCGAAATATCACGCGCTCTTCAATGAGCGTCTCGTCGCCCGCTTTATCGCGGAAGCGACCTTCGGCCGTCACAACCCGGTCGATTACGCCTGGCCGACCACCGTTTACGGCGGCTGACGGCGAATATTTCCAAAGCTGCATATTCCCGAATGTAATGCGCCCCGCCCACGGCACCCGAGGTGGGCGAGATGCCGGGACAGGGCGCGTTTGCCGCCGCTTTCTGCGGAGGCTTTCCGATGTCCGCGGTTTTGGGCAAGACCGTGGGATCGGAACTTCTGCGATGTGTCCAGTTCGAATGGTGGGCTGCCATTCATGGTGAACCGGAACATCCTCACAGTAGGTGTGAATCGTTAAACACACGTTAAACGGGAATATAAAATTAGACAACACTTATTGCGTGTGTTCCGTCGGCGCGCCGTCGCGCTGGATTTTGAGGGGGAGCGCTCTTATAAAAGCGCGCAATCGGCGCGGCTTTCGTCGCGCAACGAACAGGATCTGGAGACGGCATGGCCGGCCATTCACAATTCAAGAACATCATGTACCGGAAGGGCGCGCAGGATAAGAAGCGCTCCAAGCTCTTCTCCAAGCTTGCCAAGGAAATCACCGTGGCCGCGAAGATGGGCTTGCCCGATCCGCAGTTTAATCCGCGCCTGCGCGCCGCCATTCAGGATGCGCGCGCCGAAAACATGCCGCGCGACAATATCGAACGCGCGATCAAGAAAAGCGCGGATGCGGGCGGTGAGAATTACGAGGAAGTGCGCTACGAAGGCTTCGGCCCCGGCGGCGTCGGCGTCATCGTCGAATCGCTGACCGACAACCGCAACCGCACCGCGAGTTCGGTGCGCTCGCTCTTCACCAAGAATGGCGGCAATCTCGGCGAAACGGGTTCGGTCTCGTTCATGTTCTCGCGGCTCGGTCGCATCGACTATGCGCCGGACGTGGCGAGCGCCGATGCCATGCTCGATGCCGCCATCGAGGCGGGCGCGGATGACTGCCAGTCCACGGCCGACGGCCATGAGCTGTTCTGCGCGCCCGATATGCTGCATGAAGTCGCCACCGCGCTTGAAGCGAAGTTCGGCGAGCCGCGTTCGGCCAAGATCGTCTGGAAGCCGCAAAACGCCATCGAAGTCGATGACGAGAGGGCCGAGACGCTCATCAAGTTGCTCGAAGCACTGGACGATGACGACGATGTGCAGCAAGTTTATTCGAACTTCGAGCTGTCCGATTCGATGATGGAGAAGATGTCGGCCTGATTGCCGCCGTCTTCCACTCGTTTGCCGGACCTGAACCTTACAGGCCCACACATATGCCGGCCTCTCTGCGATATCTCGGCATCGATCCGGGCTTGCGCGCGACGGGCTGGGGCGTCATCGACGTTTCGGGCGCTCGGCTCACCCATGTCGCCAATGGCACCATCGCCTCCAATGATCGCCTGAGCCTTGCCGAGCGGCTGGTGCAGATCGAAGCCGGGCTCGTTGCCGTCATAGAGGCTCATGCGCCGGATGCAGCGGCGGTCGAGACCGCTTTCGTCGCCCGCGACCCGCTGGCGGCGCTGAAGCTCGGTCAGGCGCGCGGCATTGCGCTTCTTGTGCCGGCGCGCTGCGGCATTTCGGTCGCCGAATATGCACCCAACCACATCAAGAAATCGGTCGTCGGCGCGGGCCATGCCGGCAAGGGTCAGATTCGCATGATGATCGAGATGCTGTTGCCGGGTTGCGGCGTCGAAACGGAACATGCGGCGGACGCGCTCGCCATCGCCATTTGCCATGCCCATTCAGGCGGCGCCAACGACCGCATCGCGGCGGCGCTGTTGCGCGATGCGACGTCCATGAAAGCCGGGCGCGCATGATCGGACGTTTGAAAGGCATTGTGGACGAGGTCGGCGTCGATTGGGTCATCATCGACGTCAACGGCGTCGGCTATCACGTCACCTGTTCGCGGCGCACACTCGATGCCTTGCCCGCGCAAGGCGGCGCGGCGACGCTCTCCATCGAAACCAAGGTCAGTGACGACGCGATCCGTCTCATCGGTTTTGCAAGCGATGTGGAGCGCGACTGGTTCCGGTTGCTGTTGAGCGTGCAGGGCGTCGGTACGCGCGTCGCGCTCGGCGTTCTCGGCACGCTGGCGCCCGCCGATCTCGCCCGCGCCATCGCGCTCGACGACAAGAAAGCGGTTTCCGCCGCGCCGGGCGTCGGCCCGAAAGTTGCGGCGCGCATCGTCATCGAATTGAAAGACAAGGCGCCGCAGGGCGCGGGGCTTGCTGCCGTGCTTGATGTTTCCGGCGCGCCGCAGAGGCCGGACGCGTCGGCCGCCATGCGCGACGCGGTGTCGGCGCTTGCCAATCTCGGCTACGCGCAGGTGCAGGCGATGGGCGCGATTTCGGCAGCGGCGAAGAAGCTTGAGGGCGCGGCGTCCGCCGAGCAGCTTATCCGTCAGGGATTGAAGGAGCTGGCGCGATGAGGGGTGTATTTGCGAACGGAGCCGCTTCTTTCTTTACCTCCCCCCTAGAGGGGGAGGTCGGAACGCGAAGCGTTCCGGGAGGGGGGGGCTTCTTCGAAAGACTCTTTCCTGAGCTTACCCCCCACCCAACCCTCCCCCTCAAGGGGGGAGGGCTCAGGCAGCCGAGGGTGTTGTCCCCATGACTGACCGTCTGCTCAGCGCGCGCAAAAAAGAGGAAGACGAGGCCGAGCGTTCGCTTCGCCCCCAGGTGCTCGCCGATTTCGTCGGGCAGGCGCGGGCGCGCGAAAACCTCGCCGTCTTCATCGAGGCGGCGCGGACGCGCGGCGAGGCGCTCGACCATGTGCTCTTTGCCGGTCCCCCTGGTCTCGGCAAGACGACGCTGGCGCAGATCGTGGCGCGCGAGTTGGGCGTCAATTTCCGCGCGACGTCAGGTCCGGTCATTTCCAAGGCGGGCGATCTCGCGGCGCTGCTCACCAATCTCGAGCCGCGCGACGTATTGTTCATCGATGAAATTCATCGTTTGTCGCCTGCGGTCGAGGAAATCCTCTACCCGGCGATGGAGGATTTTCAGCTCGATCTCATCATCGGCGAGGGGCCGGGGGCGCGTTCGGTGCGGATCGATCTTGCGCCCTTCACGCTGATCGGCGCGACGACGCGGACAGGGCTCCTCACGACGCCTTTGCGCGATCGTTTCGGCATTCCCGTGCGGCTCAACTTCTATGAAATTTCCGAGCTTGAACTGATCGTCCGGCGCGGCGCGGGGCTTCTCGGCGTCGACATGACGGCGGACGGCGCACATGAAATCGCCCGGCGCGCGCGCGGCACGCCGCGTGTGGCGGGGAGGCTTCTGCGCCGTGTGCGCGACTTCGCCGCCGTCGATGGCGTGGCGCGCATCGACGCCAAGGCCGCCGACAAGGCGTTGCAGCGGCTCGAAGTCGATCAGCTCGGCCTCGATGCGCTCGATCATCGCTATCTGCGCTGCATCGCCGTCAGTTTTTCGGGCGGGCCTGTCGGCGTCGAAACGGTCGCGGCCTCGCTGTCAGAGCCGCGCGACGCCATCGAGGAGATCATCGAGCCCTATCTGATCCAGCAAGGTCTGGTGAACCGGACGCCGCGCGGGCGCATTTTGACACCCGCCGCCTTCGTGCATCTCGGCCTGCCCGTTCCGGCGGGCGGGACAGCGGGGCAGGGGGCGCTCTTCAGCGGCGACGATGTGCCATGAGCCAGCATGAATGGCCCGACCTCGCCGGGCGGATCGAGGGCAAGACCCATGTGCTGCCCGTGCGCGTCTATTACGAAGACACGGATTTTTCCGGCATCGTCTACCACGCCAATTATCTGCGCTTTGCCGAGCGGGGCCGGTCGGACTTTCTGCGGCTGACCGGTGTGAGCCATGCGGAGCTGTTCGACGGCGACGATCCGTTGGCCTTTGCCATTCATCGCATGGAAATCGATTTTGTCAGACCGGCGCGAATCGACGACCGTCTCGAAGTCCATACACGCTACTCCCGCGCCGGCGGCGCGCGGCTTGAGGCCGTGCAGACGATCTACCGGCTGAAGGATGCGCAAGCCCGCGAGGAGATCTGGCGGGCGCAGGTATTTGCCGCCTGTCTCGACGCCAAGGGCCGTCCGCGCCGTCTGCCGGAGAAGGCCCGCATCGCACTTGCCCCTTACGTCAACGCGAACCCCGGTTGAAAGAGTTGTGATGTGTGGGCAACATCGCCTCGCTAAGCTATTGAACTTCGTGATAAGTCCCACAATGCGCCACGGTTTCGACATAATTCGTGGACTAACTTTGCCCTCAACTCAGGGGGTACATGTGCATGTTCGGGCATGCGCCAGCGCGAGGCTTCTGCTTCGCGCCCGCAAGCCCGTCCGCCTGTGTGCCGCTTTTGCCGTGATGGGCGTGCTTTCGGAGATGGATACGTAATGGACCCGACTCAGCATATCGAAACCGGCGTGAACACCGCGCAGGTCGTCGCCAATCAAACGGTCAACGCGGTGCCGGTGGACTTCTCCATCTGGGGCCTTTTCATGCATGCCGACGCGATCGTGAAGGTCGTCATGATCGGCCTGCTCTTCGCCTCGGTCTGGTCCTGGGCGATCATTTTCGACAAGTGGTGGCGTTTCAACCGGGTCGAGCGCCGCGCCGACCAGTTCGAGCGCACCTTCTGGTCGGGCCGCTCGCTTGAAGATCTTTATCAGGAAGTCGGCCACCGTCCCGGCCATCCTCTTTCGGCGCTCTTCATCGCCGCGATGCGCGAATGGCGCCGCTCGCAGGAGATCGCCACCGACAGCTTCCTCGGTCTGAAGGAACGCGTCGACAAGGTGATGCAGGTCACGATCAGCCGCGAGATGCTTTCGCTTGAAGCGCGCCTCCTGTTCCTCGCCACGGTCGGTTCGGTCGCGCCCTTCATCGGCCTCTTCGGCACGGTCTGGGGCATCATGAACAGCTTCCAGTCGATCGCCATCAGCCGCGACACCAATCTCGCGGTCGTGGCGCCCGGCATCGCCGAAGCGCTCTTTGCGACGGCCCTTGGCCTCGTCGCCGCCATCCCGGCGGTCGTGGCCTATAACCGCTTCTCCAATCAGGTCGGCCGCTTCGGCTCCCGCATGGAAAGCTTCGCGGACGAATTCTCGGCAATCCTGTCGCGCCAACTCGACGAGCGGAGCTGACCCATGGCGTTCTCCGCTCAAGGAGGAGGTGGCGGGCGCGGTCGCAGCCGGTTCAAGCGCGCGCCCATGGCCGAAATCAATGTGACGCCGATGGTCGACGTCATGCTCGTGCTGCTCATCGTCTTCATGGTGGCGGCGCCGCTGCTCACCGTCGGTGTGCCGGTCGATCTGCCCAAGACGCAGGCGGCCGCGCTGTCGGGCGACAATGAGCCGCTGACCATCACCATCGACGCCAAGGGGCAAATCTTTCTCCAGGAGACACCGGTTGAGCCGGACGCCCTGGTGCCCCGCCTCACTGCCATCGCACAGAACGGCTATGAGCAGCGCATCTTCGTTCGCGCCGACGGCGCGATCGATTATGGCCGCGTCATGGACGTGATGGGCCGCATCAGCTCCGCTGGTTTCAGCAAGGTCGGTCTGGTGACCGAGTCCGATACGACGCAGACCCCGAAGGCCGGGACGAAATAACACTTTGAGTATGCGCAAGCCGCTCATTTATTCTGCCGCGGTTCACGTTGCCATATTGGTCGCGACCATCGTCGCGCTTCCGACGCGGGAACTTGATCCGGTGCAAACGCGCGCCTTGCCGGTGGAACTGCTGACGGTCGCCGAGATGACGAACCTGAAGCGGCAGGCCAAGAAGCACGTCGATCAGCCCAAGCCCGTCGAAACGCCGAAGCCGAAGCCCGAGCCGGAAAAGCCTAAAGCCGCGCCGACGCCCGAGCCCAAGGCCGAACCGACGCCGGCGCCGCCCGAGCCCGAGGAGAAGGCCGAGCCGATCCCGGACAAGAAGGCCGAGAAAAAGCCGGAAGAGAAAAAGCCCGAGCCGCCGAAGCCTGAAAAGCAGAAGCCTTCCGACAAGAAGCCGGACAAGCCGAAGAAGAAGTCCTTCGATCCCTCGAAGATCGCGGCGCTTCTCAACAAGATTCCCGACGCCGCCTCTCAGCCCGATGAGGCCAAGCCGACGGAAGAGAAGGCTGATGCACCCGAGACCGACGATCCCGATGCGAAAATGACGGTCAGCGAGCTCGATGCGCTGCGCCAGAAGATCAACCAGTGCTTCAACACCGGGGCGCTGGCGGGCACGATCGACGCCGACAAGATGTTTGCCGATGTGAGCTTCTCGCTGAATGAGGACGGCTCCGTCGCCGGACAGGTTTCCATCGACAAGACAGGGCCCGGATCGTCGCGATTGCTCGCCGAATATGCCCGCACCGCCATTCTGAAATGCGCGCCTTACGACAAGCTTCCGAGGGACAAGTTCAACGATTGGCGAGACGTCACGGGAAGTTTCACGCTGTCCGGGATGATGTGAAGCCGTCTGTGTAGACTTCGTGTGTGTGCGGAAGGCTCCCTGCCACGGAACGCAGGCGGCGAAAAAAGGTTATGCGTTTCGGAGCGTATTCGCAGAATTGACAAAATGTGGTCCCATCCTGCCCTCTTATGGCGAAGGATGGGGCGAGCCCAGAAGGCAGGAGCTATGAAGATGTTTGAAGCTATCGGCGGAATGCGGCGTCTCACATTCGGGGCGGCTGCTGTTTTTGCCCTTGCCGCGAGCCTTGCGCTCCCCGCTCAGGCCGCCATTCATATCGACATCAATCAGGGCACGACCGAGCCCATGCCCATCGCCATCACCGATTTTGTCGGCGGGGCGGGGCAGGAGGCTTCGGCGGGCGCGGACATCGCGACCGTCGTCACCAACGATCTCGAACGCTCCGGCCTCTTCAAGCCTTTGCCGAAAAATTCCTTCATCGAAAAAATCAGCGACATGAACGTGCCGCCACGTTTTGGCGACTGGCGCATCATCAAGGCGCAATCGCTCGTCACCGGCCAGACCAAGATGGAAGCTGACGGACGTCTTCGCGTCGAGTTCCGCCTCTGGGACGTTTACGGCGAGCAGCAGCTCACCGGCTTGCAGTTCTTCACGACGCCTGACAATTGGCGCCGCGTCGCGCATCTGATTTCGGATGCAATCTATCAGCGTCTGACGGGTGAGCAGGGCTATTTCGACACGCGCGTCGTCTACGTCTCGGAAACGGGACCGAAGAACCGCCGCGTCAAGCGCCTCACGATCATGGATCAGGATGGTTTCAATCCGCGCATGCTGACCAACGGCGCGGAACTCGTGCTGACGCCGCGCTTCAGCCCGAATTCGCAGGAGATCACTTATCTCTCCTACCACAACAACAATCCGCGCGTTTATCTGCTCGACATCGAGACGGGCCAGCAGGAAGTGGTCGGCGAATTCCCCGGCATGACCTTCGCGCCGCGCTTCTCGCCCGACGGGCAGAAGATCATCATGTCGTTGCAGCGCGGCGGCAATGCGAACATCTACACGATGGATTTGCGCTCACGCAAAGTGACGCGTTTGACAAGCACGGCGGCGATCGACACCGCGCCCAGCTATTCACCGGACGGTACGCAGATCACGTTCGAATCCGATCGCGGCGGCGCCCAGCAGATCTATGTGATGAATGCCGACGGTTCGAACCAGCATCGCATCAGCTTCGGCCAGGGCCGTTATGCAACGCCGGTCTGGTCGCCGCGCGGCGACTACATCGCCTTCACCAAGATGGTCAGCGGGCAGTTCGTCATCGGCGTGATGAAGCCTGACGGCACCGGCGACCGCATTCTCACCGAAGGCTTCCACAATGAAGGCCCGACCTGGGCCCCGAATGGCCGCGTGCTGATGTTCTTCCGCGAGCAGCGTGGCGCGCAGGGCGGCCCGGGCCTCTGGTCGGTCGATCTGACCGGTCAGAACGAACGTCCGGTCTCGACGCCGACTTTCGCCTCCGATCCGGCCTGGTCGCCCCGAATCCAGTAGCCGGACCTGATTCCATAATGGCGGGAGAGTGATTCTTCCCCCTCGCGGAGGTCAAAACCCTCCGCCGCGCATGACCCGGACTGGCTGGAAGGGCTAAACCTTCCGGCCAGTGCCTAAAATCGGTGCATAAATGTCACGCTCAGTATGCGGAAAAGTCGCAGCACCGCCAATTTTCTTGCCACTCCTTGGGGGTGTCGGTACTATTTTGTTGCGGTACGGCAACCCAGCGTCCTTTTGGCCGGCTTTGCATAGCTATTGCTTCCGGTGAGAAGGGCTAGGTCCTTTTCGCTCGGTTGTTTGCCATGCGACAGTAGTAAAGGAACTCTGAGCCGCTTATGGCCGTTGAGATTAAAATGGAGAGCACCCGAATGAAGTCCCCGTATGCAGGCCTGCGGTTCGCCGCTGTGGCCGCTGCTTTTTTGATGGTTGCGGCTTGCAGCTCGACTGATGCGAACACTGCCGCCACACCGTCGTCGTCCTCGTCGACCGTCACGCCCGGCACCCAGCAGGATCTCGTCACCAACGTTGGTGACCGCGTGTTCTTCGACACCGATCAGACGTCCCTGAAGGACGAAGGCAAAGCCACCCTGCAGCGTCAGGCTGCCTGGATGAAGCTTTACCCCAACCTCACGTTCACGCTCGAAGGCCATGCCGACGAACGCGGCACGCGTGAATACAACCTCGCGCTGGGCGGCCGTCGCGCCACCGCAGCGAAAGATTTCCTCGTCAGCCTCGGCGTCGATGGCGCCCGCATCAAGACGGTTTCCTACGGTAAGGAACGTCCGGTGTGCCTCGAGTCGACCGAGGATTGCTGGACCCAGAACCGCCGCGCTGTGACGGTTGTCGCTGAGGGCGCCGGTAGCTAATACGGCTAACGCCGTTTGGTCGTTATGGGAGCGCTCTTCCGCTGAATGCGGAAGGGCGCTTCCTGCGTTTTAAGGCATGGCTTCTCTTCTCCTTAAGAGATCGAATGTCTTAATGGCTGTGCCCAAATTTGGTCGCAGTTCTCACTAGGATGCATAATCCGGGCGTTCATGCCCGGACAGGCTTGGCAAATCGTCTTGAGGCGGATCACGTGACAAAGACCAAATTCATCGTCGCGGGCGGCTTTGCCGCCATTGTCGGGCTCGCGGGGCTGATGCCGCTTGGCGCACAGGCCGACGATTCCGATCTCCGGGCGATCAATAACCGGCTCGACCGCGTCGAGCGGGCAGTGAACGACATCCAGCAAAATGGCGGCGGGGGAAACTCTGGCGGCGATTCCAGCGGTGGCGGCACCGTCGGCAACAATGCTGCCGACATGCAATCCCGCCTCACTGAAATCGAAGACCAGATGCGGGCCCTCAACGGTCGCATCGAAGAGATGAGTCACCGCGTCGATCAGACCGCCAACGACCTGACGGCTTACAAGCAAGCGACCGATCTTCGTTTTCAGGACGCGCAGTCCGGCGCCGCGCCGGGGCAGCCCGCGTCCATCACGCCGGGCCAGCCGGGCGAAGCTTCCGCCGCGCCAGCCAAGGCGGCAGCGAACAGTGCGCCCGCAGCGCCGACGGTGACGCTCCCCGCAGGCACCGCGCAGGTTCAATATGACTTTGCCATCGACCTTCTGAAGCGTGGTCAGTTCCCGCAGGCGCGCGACGCCTTCACGCAGTTTCTCAAGCAGCATCCGAAAGACCCGCTGGCGGGCAATGCGCAATACTGGCTCGGTGAAACCTATTACGTGCAGGGTCAATACAAGGACGCTGCCGACAGCTTCCTCAAGGGCTACACGACCTATTCCAAAAGCTCCAAGGCGCCGGACAGTCTGCTGAAACTCGGCATGACGCTTTCGGCCCTGAAGCAGAAGGACGCGGCTTGCGCCACTTTCGGTCAGCTGAAAGAGCAGTTCCCGCAAGCCTCTCCCGCCGTCGTCGCGCGCAACAAGCAGGAACGCCAGAAGGCGGGCTGCTGAGGCATTCTCCATGAGCAAGGTATGAGCGCCGCCTCTTCTTCGCCTGCGCCTTTGAGCGCAGCGGAGTTCGCGGCTCATCTTGCTGCCCTTCATCCATCGGATACGCTCGCCGTCGCCTTTTCAGGCGGGCCGGATTCGCTCGCGCTGCTTTATCTCGCCGCCCAATGGGCGAAGAAGAGCAAGCACCGCAAGCTTATCGTGCTCACCGTCGATCACGGGCTCCGGCCCGAATCCGCCAAGGAGGCGCTTGCCTGCGCGCGTATGGCGAAGGCGCTCGGGGTTTCCCACCGCATTCTTGTCTGGCGCGGCGACAAGCCGAAAGCGGGCATTCAGGCAGCGGCGCGCGACGCGCGTTACCGGTTGCTTGCGCAGGCCTGCGTGTCGGAAGGCGCGAGCGATCTTCTTGTCGCCCATCATCTCGAAGATCAGGCCGAGACGTTTCTGTTGCGCCTTGCGCGCGGCAGCGGCGTCGATGGGCTCGCCGGCATGGCGGCGGTTCGCATGCTGCAAGGCGATGTGCGGCTTTTGCGTCCCTTGCTCGATGTGCCGCGCGCGCGGCTCATGGCGGTGCTGGCAAAGGCGAAGCTCGAGGCCATTCAGGACCCCAGCAACGACAATCCGCGTTTCGACCGGGTGAAGGCGCGCCGCTTGATGGCCGGGCTTTCGGCGCTGGGCCTCGATGCTTCGCGCCTCGCCGACACGGCCCGCCACATGGCCCGTGTGCGCGCCGCCCTCGAAGCGGAGACGCGTGTGCTTTTATCCACCCATGCGACGCTTGCGCCGACCGGCTATATCGAAGCCGACGCGGCGGCGTTTCTCCGCGCGCCCGAAGAGATCGGTTTGCGGGCGCTGGCGGAAATCCTGAAATGCGTCGGCGGCACCGATTATCCGCCCCGCTTCGATGCGCTGGCCGGACTTTACGCGGCGCTCAAGGCGGGCAAGCTCGGAAACGGCCGGACGCTCAACGGCTGCAAACTCGTCTTCGAGGGAAAGCGGCTCGTCGCCCTTCGGGAAGCCGCGGCTTCGCTTGGCGCCGCTCCTCTCAGGCTCAAGACCGGTGAAAGCGGCATTTGGGACGGGCGGTTTGTTGTGAGCCTTTCCGCCGCGCCGAAACGGGCGGGAGGCATCGAAATCCGGTCGCTCGGGAGCGAGGGGCTCGCCGCTCTTAAGGCGCAAGGGCTCGATGCGCCGGCCGGCGTCAAATCCGCCTTGCCGGCGCTTCCCGCGCTCTGGAAGGGGACGGCGCTTCTGGCGGCACCGCATTTCGGCACAGTGGACCCCGCCTATCGCCTTGAGGTGCGGGTTTTGCGGCCCGTTCTATTCGCTGCGGCGTAAGGCGCTCTTTACGTGTAGCTGCCATAATCCGTCCCGGTTTCGGGAGGAATCCGGGGAAAAGGCCACTTGGTAAATCCCCTCAAGGTCCCTATCTTCTCTCTAGATTAGAAGCACTCAAGACCGATGGAAGACAGAAGATAGAGACAGGCCGGAACTGGCATGTCTTCTGCTAGGTGCCCATAGGTCAAGATACCAGGCGATAGAAGGTCAAGCCGTTGTCCAATTTCAAGAATTTCGCTCTGTGGGTGATTATCGCGCTGCTGCTCGTGGCGCTGTTCAACCTTTTCCAGAGCCCTGTCCAGCAAGCCTCGTCCTCCGAAATCAACTTCTCGCGCCTGTTGAGCGATGTTGACGGCGGCAATGTAAAGGACGTGACGATCGCCGGTGAAACCATCACTGGTCATTATACGGACGGTCGCGCCTTCCGCACCTATGCCCCCGCCGATCCGTCGCTTGTGAACCGTCTTTACGACAAGGGCGTCGCGATCACGGCCAAGCCGTCGGAAGACGGCGTACCGTCGATCCTCGGCGTGCTTGTCTCCTGGTTCCCCATGCTGTTGCTGATCGGCGTCTGGGTTTTCTTCATGCGCCAGATGCAGGGCGGCGGCGGCAAGGCCATGGGTTTCGGCAAGTCCAAGGCGAAGCTGCTCACCGAGCGTCATGGCCGCGTGACCTTTGAAGACGTCGCGGGCATTGATGAAGCCAAAGACGATCTGGAAGAAATCGTTGAGTTCCTGCGCGACCCGGCGAAATTCCAGCGCCTCGGCGGACGCATCCCCAAAGGCGTGCTCCTCGTTGGTCCGCCCGGCACCGGCAAGACGTTGCTTGCGCGCGCCATCGCGGGCGAGGCCAATGTGCCCTTCTTCACGATTTCGGGTTCCGACTTCGTTGAAATGTTTGTCGGCGTCGGCGCGAGCCGCGTGCGCGACATGTTCGAGCAGGCCAAAAAGAACGCGCCTTGCATCATCTTCATCGACGAAATCGACGCTGTCGGCCGTCATCGCGGCGCCGGTCTCGGCGGCGGCAATGATGAGCGCGAGCAGACGCTGAACCAGTTGCTCGTCGAGATGGACGGCTTTGAACCCAATGAGGGCATCATCCTCATCGCGGCGACGAACCGCCCCGACGTTCTCGATCCCGCGCTGCTGCGTCCGGGCCGCTTCGACCGTCAGGTCGTCGTGCCGAACCCCGATGTCGTCGGCCGCGAGAAGATTCTCAAAGTCCACATGAAGAAGGTTCCGCTGTCGCCCGACGTCGAGCCGCGCACGCTTGCGCGCGGAACGCCCGGCTTCTCCGGCGCCGATCTTGCGAACCTCGTCAACGAGGCCGCTCTCATGGCCGCGCGCCGTGGCAAGCGTCTCGTCACCATGTCGGAATTCGAAGCCGCCAAGGACAAGGTGATGATGGGTGCGGAACGCCGCTCCATGGTCATGACCGAAGAAGAAAAGCGCCTCACGGCCTATCACGAAGGCGGGCATGCGCTCGTCGCCTTGAAGATGGCCGCGTCCGATCCCGTGCATAAGGCGACGATCATTCCGCGCGGACGTGCGCTCGGCATGGTCATGCGTCTGCCGGAGCGCGATCAGCTTTCGGTGACGCGCGAAAAGCTCGAGGCCGACCTTGCTGTCGCCATGGGCGGCCGCATCGCCGAAGAAGTGATCTTCGGCCACAACAAGGTGACATCCGGCGCATCGTCGGACATTTCGATGGCGACCAAGATGGCCAAGGCCATGGTCACGCGCTGGGGCATGAGCGACAAGCTCGGGCCGCTCGCCTATGCCGAAAACGAGGAAGAGGTTTTCCTCGGCCATTCGGTCGCGCGCCAGCAGAACATGTCGGAAGAGACGCAACGCCAGATCGACGGCGAAGTCCGCCGCATCGTCGAAGAAGGCTATGCGATGGCCAAGAAGATCATCACTGAAGATCTTGATGAACTGCACACCATCGCCAAGGGCCTGCTCGAATACGAGACGCTGTCCGGCGAGGAGATCAAAGGCCTGCTGCGTGGCGAGCCGCCGGTTCGCGAACGCGGTGAACCGGTGAAGGCGGAAACGGGACCTGTGTCGTCGGTTCCGAAAACCGGCCGTCCCGAACAGGGACCCGGCATCACGCCGGAACCGCTCGGCACATAAAATTCCGGTTCACCCCGGATTGAAAGGGAGGCTTCGGCCTCCCTTTTTGTTTGTGTGGGCCAACTGTAATCTCCTCCGTGATCTTCCGAGTCGCTCGATCTCGGGAACATGCAAAGGAGGAGGCAACAATGTCCCTAACGAAACGCCTGTCGGCTGAATTCATCGGCACGTTCTGGCTTGTCTTGGGCGGCTGCGGCAGCGCCGTTCTCGCCGCCGGTTTTCCCGAACTCGGCATCGGCTTTGCGGGCGTTGCGCTCGCTTTCGGCCTCACCGTTCTGACGATGGTCTATGCGCTCGGCCATATTTCCGGCGGCCATTTCAATCCGGCGGTCAGCGTCGGCCTCACCGTTGCCGGACGTTTGCCGGTAAGGGATCTCATTCCCTACATCATCGCGCAGGTCGTCGGCGCCATCGTCGCGGCCGGCGTTCTCTACACGATCGCGACCGGCAAGGCGGGCTATGACATCGCCGTCAACGGCCTTGCCGCCAACGGCTATGGCGAGCATTCGCCGGGCGGCTACAATCTGCAATCGGCGCTCATCACCGAGATTGTCCTGACCTTCGGTTTCCTGATCGTCATTCTCGGCGCGACCGACAAGCGCGCACCCGCGGGCTTTGCCGGCATTCCCATCGGCCTGTCCCTGACGCTGATCCATCTCATCAGCATTCCGGTCACCAACACCTCGGTCAATCCGGCGCGCAGCACGGGCCCGGCGCTTTTCGTCGGCGGCGGCGCCATCGACCAGCTCTGGCTCTTCTGGGTCGCGCCCATTGTCGGCGCGGTGCTGGCGGGCCTCGTCTATACGTGGCTGAGCAAGGAAGACTAGCCGTCCGCCGATGGCGTCGAACCTGTTATAAAGGGAGGCTTTGAAGCCTCCCTTTTTCTTTGCGGGAGGTGTGAGGGGGAAGCGATGTCATTTCGATATTGGAGCGGCCGCCTTTTTCCGGCTCTGGCGCTTGCCGGTCTCATTGTCGCCGCCGTCTTTGCCGCCGCGCCATCCTTCACGCATCGCGCTCCGGCCCTCGTCGAAGCGCCGTTCTTCGTGCAGCCCGCGCGCATGGCCGAAAAGCATATCCGCGCCGCATCGGCCCCCGTCGATCTCGTTTTCATCGGCGACTCGATCACGCAGAATTACGAGAGCTACAAACCGGTCTGGGACGCCTTCTATGGACGGCGTAACGCCCTCAATCTGGGTTACGGCATGGACACGACCGGCGCGACGCTCTGGCGCATCGCGCAAGGCGAGCTTGATGGCCTGACGCCGAAAGCCGCCGTCATTCTCATCGGCACCAACAACACCAATCTGGGGCGCGGCGTCGTAGAAACCGTGGCGGGCGTCGAGGCCGTGGTCGATGCGGTGCGGACGCGCTCGCCGCGCACCATGATCCTGCTCCTCGGCATTCTGCCCAGCGGCAAGTCGGCCGCAAAGAGCCGCGCGGATGCCGAGATCAATGCGCGGCTCGCGGGCGTCTATGCAAAGAGCGGCATTGTCACCTTCCTCGACATCGCTCCCGCCTTCGTCAAAAACGGGGCGCTCGATCTCTCGCTCTATGTCGAGCAATCGCCCGCCGGCGCGCTGCACCCCAACGCGCGCGGGCAGGCGGCGATGGCCACCGCCATCGAACCCGCGCTTGCGCGGTTGCTCGGTGAGCGTGCTAAAAGCCTCCCATGATCCTTGCGCCCAAAATCTTCGGCATCGTCAACGTCACTTCGGACAGCTTTTCCGATGGCGGGAAATTTCTTGCGCCCGACGCTGCGATCGCACATGCCCGCAAGCTCGTCGCCGACGGCGCGGATGTCATCGATCTTGGGCCGGCCTCGAGCAATCCCGACGCCGCGCCGGTTTCGGCGGCGACCGAGATCGCGCGGATCGCGCCGGTGCTCGATGCGCTCGCTGCCGACGGCGTGCAGGTTTCGCTCGACAGCTACCAACCCGAGACCCAGGCCTATGCCTTGTCGCGCGGTGTCGCCTATCTCAACGACATTCGCGGCTTTCCCGATGCTGCTCTCCATCCCGCGCTCGCGACCTCTCCGGCCGGGCTTGTCGTCATGCATTCGGTGCAGGGCGCGCAGGCTGACCGGCGGGCGGCGCCCGAAGGCGACATCGTCGAGCGCATATCGCGCTTCTTCGAGACGCGGATCGCCGCGCTGACCGGCGCGGGTGTCGGGCGCGAGCGGCTCATCCTCGACCCCGGCATGGGTTTTTTTCTCGGCTCGACGCCTGCGCCCTCGCTCGCGGTGCTGGCCCGGCTCGGCGAGTTGAAGGCCCGCTTCGGCCTCCCGCTTCTCGTCTCCGTCTCGCGCAAATCCTTCCTGCGGCGGTTAACGGGCCGCTCGCCCGAGGAATCCGGGGCGGCGACGCTCGCCGCCGAATTGCTGGCGGCGCAGAACGGGGCCGATTTCATCCGCACCCATGCACCCGCGCCGTTAATGGATGCGCTGGCCGTGGTCTCCGCTTTGAAAGATTCAGCAAGAATTCGTTAACTCGACTTTTGAGATAAGGCCCTATATTCAGCCTCTCAAACAAGCGGGACGAGCGATTTATGGCGCGAAAATATTTCGGCACCGACGGTATTCGCGGAACGGCGAACGAAGGCGCGATGACGGCGGAAACGGCGTTACGCGTCGGCATGGCCGCGGGCCGCGTCTTCCGCCGCGGCGATCATCGCCATCGCGTCGTCATCGGCAAGGATACGCGCCTCTCGGGCTATATGCTCGAGCCCGCGCTGACGGCAGGCTTCACCTCGATGGGCATGGACGTCTTCCTCTTCGGCCCGCTGCCGACGCCTGCTGTCGCCATGCTGACGCGCTCGCTCCGCGCCGATCTCGGCGTGATGATTTCGGCCTCGCATAATTCCTTTCAGGATAACGGCATCAAACTTTTCGGGCCGGACGGCTTCAAGCTCTCCGACGAGATTGAGCTTGAGATCGAGCACCACATCGACAACGGCCTTGCCGACAATCTCGCGGGCTCGCGCGATCTCGGCCGCGCCAAGCGCATCGACGATTCGCAGGCGCGCTATATCGAACACGTCAAACACAGCTTCCCGCGCGACTTGACGCTTGAGGGATTGCGCATCGTCATCGATTGCGCGAACGGTGCCGCCTACAAGGTCGCGCCCGCCATCCTCGATGAGCTCGGCGCCGATGTCGTCACCGTCGGCACGGAGCCCAACGGTTTCAACATCAACGACGAATGCGGTTCCACCGCGCCGCAGCGCATGTGCGCCACGGTGCGCGAGCGCCGCGCCGATATCGGCATCGCGCTCGACGGCGACGCCGACCGCCTCATCATCTGCGACGAGAACGGCCACATCATCGACGGCGACCAGATCATGGCGCTGATCGCGCGCTCCTGGAAAGCGGCGGGCAAGCTTTCGGCTCCCGGCATCGTCTCGACCGTCATGTCCAATCTCGGGCTTGAACGCTTTCTCAACGGGCTCGATCTTCAACTCGTGCGCACGCAGGTCGGCGATCGCTATGTCGTCGAGCATATGCGCAACCACGGCTACAATGTCGGCGGCGAGCAGTCCGGCCATATCGTGCTGAAGGATTTTTCGACCACGGGCGATGGCATGATCGCCGCGCTGCAAGTGCTTGCCGTGCTGAAGGCCAGCGACCTGCCGGTCTCGAAGCTTTGCCATCTTTTCGATCCGCTGCCGCAGCTTCTGAAGAATGTGCGCTTCAAGAAGGGCGAGCCGCTTAACGAGAAAGACGTCGTGGCGGCGATCCGCGAAGGCGAGGAGCGCCTCGGCGCGAAGGGCCGTCTCGTCATCCGCAAGTCGGGCACGGAGCCCCTCATCCGCGTGATGGGCGAGGGCGACGACGAAGCGTTGGTGAAATCCGTCGTCCGCGACATCTGCTCGGCGATAGAAAGCCACGCGGCGTAGAATAGTTTCGGCCCGAAGCGATTTCTTATCTTTACCTCCCCCTTGTGGGGAGGTCGAAACGCAAAGCGTTTCGGGTGGGGGCCTTCTGCGCTAGATTTTTTCCAAGTGACCCCCACCCCAACCCCTCCCCACAAGGGGGAGGGGCTTTGAAGTGAAGCCCGTGAACGAAATATTTTCTTCCAAGCGAGGCCGCGTCCTCATCATCGCCGGGTCCGATAGCGGCGGCGGCGCCGGCATTCAGGCCGACATCAAAACCGTGACCGCCCTTGGCGGCTATGCGATGACGGCGGTGACGGCGATCACCGTGCAGGACACGCTCGGCGT
>DASYEM010000061.1:0-47638 GCA_036499025.1 Parvibaculum sp.
TGCTCGACCTTGATGCCTTCATCGAAGGGCAGGTTCACGGCCGCCTCGATGCACTGGATATTATATTCAGGCGCGAGGAAACCACGGAACTTGCGGGCATTGGCCTTGCGGAAATTCGCAAAGATTTCCGGCTTGCCGCGCGCCGCTTCCATCTTCTCCGACAGGTCGCGGACTTTTTTCAGCGGGCGCTTTTCAGCGACGACCTTGCGTGCGAAGGCGATGGCGCCCTCGCGGAGCTTGCCCTCTTCGGTCAGTTCGTCGATGAGGCCCATGTCTTTCGCGGCCTTGGCGGGAACGTGCTGGCCCGACGTCACCATTTCGAGCGCCTTCTCGGCGCCGACGATGCGGGGCAGACGTTGCGTTCCGCCAGCGCCCGGCAGAAGGCCGAGATTGACTTCCGGCAGGCCGCATTTCGCCGAAGGAACGGCGACGCGGTAGTTGCAGGTCAGCGCGACTTCGAGGCCGCCGCCGAGCGCCGTGCCGTGGATCGCGGCGATGACGGGCTTGGGCGAGTTCTCGATCATGGCGAGAGCGTCGAAGAGGCTCGGGCCAGTCGGCGCCTTGCCGAATTCGGTGATGTCGGCGCCGGCGATGAAGGTCTTGCCTTCGCAGATCAGAACGATGGCTTTCGCTGCGTCATTGGCGAGCGCCTGGCGGATGCCGCCGTCGATGGCGGTGCGCACCGGGCCGGAGAGCGCGTTCACCGGCGGCGAGTTAAGCGTGAGGACGGCGACGTCGCCCTCGATGGTCAGATCGCCGACTTCGTTGATTGCGGTCATGTTTCGCTCCCTGAAAGGATTTTTGTTTGTGCTTGCGGAATTTTTATAAGTGCTACCCTATAGCCCAATTGGAACCGAATAAAGCAGGGAAGGGGCGGCGTTAAACGCTCCTCGAACGAAATTGAACAAGGACAATTCAGGCGTGAACGAGGGCAGCGCCGAAGCCGCCATTGCCTCGATTCAACAGGGTTTTGAGCGCAGCGGATATATCTGCAACGCCAGCATCGCGACCTCGATCTTTCTGGCCGAGCGGTTGCAAAAGCCGCTTCTCGTCGAAGGTCCTCCCGGCGTGGGCAAGACCGAGCTTGCCAAGGCGACGGCGGAGCTTGTCGGCAAGCCGCTGATCCGCCTCCAGTGCTATGAAGGGCTCGACGAATCCAAGGCGCTGTACGAGTGGAAATACGGCAAGCAGCTTCTCTATACGCAGGTGCTGAAGGAAAAGCTCGGCGATCTGATGGCGGGTGCGCAGGGCTTGAAGGAGTCCATCGGGCGGCTTCACGATTTCGACGACACGTTCTTCAGCGAGGAATTCCTCGAGCCGCGTCCGCTGCTGAAAGCGTTGTGGCAGCCCGGCGGGGCCGTGTTGCTGATCGACGAACTCGATAAATCGGATGACGAGTTCGAGGCGTTCCTCCTGGAAATCCTCTCCGACTATCAGATTTCCATTCCCGAGCTTGGCACGATCAAGGCGCGGACGCCGCCTATCGTCTTCCTCACCTCGAACAATACGCGCGAGATCGGCGATGCGCTGAAACGCCGTTGCCTGCATCTCTATATTCCGTTCCCCGACACGGCGCTCGAGCAGCGGATCATTCGCTCGCGCGTGCCGGAAGTCGAAGAGCGGTTGCGCAAGCAGCTCGTCGCTTTCGTGCAGGGTTTGCGCGAACTCGACCTGAAGAAACAACCGGCGGTCAGCGAGACGATCGACTGGGCGCGGACGCTGGTTCTGCTTCATGCGCGCGAGCTTGACGCGGAGTTGGTTCGCCGCACATTGAATGTGTTGCTGAAGTTCCAGGACGACATCGACAATGTCGATGCCGAAATCAATGCGCTGACCACCAAGGCGCTGCAAGTGGCGGGCTAGGCCATGACCGAAGTTCTGGGAGATTTCATCCGGGCATTGCGCGCCGCGGACATCCGCGTCTCGACGTCGGAATCGATCGACGCCGGCAATGTCGTCGACCTCGTCGGCTTTGGCGATCGGATGATGCTGCGCAACGGGCTCTCTCAGGTGCTTGCCAAAAGCGAGGACGAGAAAGAAGCCTTCCGCGAAACCTTCGATCGTTTCTTCGCCTTCGATCAGTTCAAGTCGCGCGGGCAGGCCGAGGAGAGCGTGAGCGACGAGCAAAGCGACGGCGAGGATGGAGAAGGAAGACCGCAACAGGGGCAATCCGGCGGCATGCCGGGACCCGGTGGCGGCGGCATGGAGGGCGAGCCTTCCGGCGATGCACCGAGCGCCGAAGACCTCGTTGAGATGCTTGAGAGCGGCGATCAGGCGGCGCTCCAGATGGCGCTGGCGGAGGCTGCCCGCGAGGCGCAGCTCAATCGCATCCGTCTTTTCACGCAACGCGGCATGTATGTGCGGCGCATGATGGAGATCATGGGGCTCAACGGGCTTCAGGACGAGATAGAGCGGCGCGAGGATAGCGGTGAACAGGGCCGGGCCGATGCCTTGCGCGGCTTGCGAGATCAGTTGCGGGCCGATGTGCGCGACTATGTCGAAAAGCAGCTTGAAATTTTCACCGCCAATTCGGGCCGCCAGTTGCGCGAGGAAGTGCTCTCGCAGGTGAGACTTGGCAATATCGACATGCGCGACATGAAGATCATGCGCGGGCTCGTCGCCAAGATGGCAAAGCGCCTTGTCGCGCTGCATTCGCGGCGGAAGAAAGTCGATAAGCGCGGGCAGCTCGACGTGCGGCGCACCATCCGCGCCAATGTCGAATTTGACGGGCTGATGTTTCACACGATCTGGAAGCAACAAAAAATCGACCGTCCGAAGGTCATGGCGATTTGCGACGTCTCGGGGTCCGTTGCGCAGGTCGCACGCTTCCTGCTGATGTTCCTCTACAGCATCCAGGAAGTGCTGCCGCGTGTGCGCTCCTTTGCCTTTTCGGGCCAGCTCGGCGAAACGACCAGATTGTTCGAGACGACACGCAAGATCGAGGAGGCCATTACCGGCGCGCTGCGCGAGCATGGCGGCGGTTCGACGGATTATGGTCAGGCATTCGTCGATTTCGAACGGTTAGCGCTAGACGATGTCGATCACCGCACCACGGTGCTGATCCTCGGGGACGCGCGCTCCAATTATGGCAATCCGCGCGGCGATATTCTGAAAAAGATCCACGCACGGGCCCGCCGCGTCATCTGGCTCAACCCGGAACCGCAAAGCATGTGGAATTCCGGCGACAGTGAAATGAAACGTTTGCAGCCCTATTGCGACAGCGCCAAGACCTGCGCCTCCCTAAAAGACCTCGAACGGGTCGTTTCCGAGCTTTTGCGCCACGCAAGTTGAGGTTTGGCCCAAGGCTCCCACGACTCGGATTGGCAGGTCTTCGAACCTCCGATAAGGTGATTTTGTCCCGTTTTGACGCGTTGTGCCGCGTAAAATCGGGGCATGGGGCCTGCAACGGGGGGTCTCAGTAGAACCATTTTTAGACGGGCGCTGTTTGCGCTCGCCTTTCGTTTGTCGGGGGCCTCGTGGCTGAGACCGTAGTCGTGCGTATTTGTCTGGCCGTGTTCGCGCTGGCATTCTTTTCGGATGCCGTGGCGGCAAAACCCTTGTCGCTGACGCCGCCGCATCTTGCCGCGTCCGAAGGGACGCTGGCGGCGCCGACGGGCTCCATCTCCAGAGCCACGCTGAAGACGAAGACGCCGATGCCACCCATGCAGACGCCGGTTGCCGCGTTCCCATCCGTTCCTTCTGCGACTGCGGTTTCCGCCGTGCCGAAAGTTCAGGCCGGGAAGACAAAGATTAATGTCGTCGTCTTCGGCGACTCGCTTGGCGACGGGCTTTGGGCCGGGCTCTATCACCAGTTGCGCCAGGACAAGCGCTTCAACGTCATCCGCAAGTCGCGCGTCGCGACCGGTTTCGTGCGCAAGGATTATTACGACTGGAGCGAAGGCGTGCGAGCGGCGGCCGCCGATACGCGCATCGACATCGCTGTCGTCATCATGGGCACCAATGATCGCCAGACGATCGTCGAAGACGGCGCACGTTATGGGCTCTTCGCGCCGAAATGGCGCGAAGTCTATCAATCGCGCGTCGATGATTTCACGGCGACGCTCAAGGCGTCCGGCGCGCGCATCTACTGGGTTGGCCTGCCCGTCATGCGCAGCGCGGGCTTCGAGCGCGACATGGAGAGTTTCACCGAGATTTTTGAAAAGCGCGCGGCGGAGAATGGCGCCATTTTCGTGCCGACGCATAATCTGATGACCGATAAGGACGGCAATTATTCCGCCTATGGTCTCGATGCGTCAGGCCGCAAGCGCTTGCTGCGCGCCGAAGACGGCATTCACTTCACGATGGAAGGCTATGAGCTGCTCGCGCGTGCGGTCAGCAAGAAAATAGAGAGCGATGTCGCGGGCGGCGTTGTCGTCGCCAACGCGTCGGCGGGGGCCGTGTCCTCCGCGGCGGCGGAAGCGTCGCCGGACGAACCGAAGTCGGCCTTATCGATTGGATTGAAGGCGCAAATTTATGATGTGGCGGAAGGCCGTCCCGGCCGCAGCGACGACTGGCGCTGGTCCGGCGGCGTCACGCGTTGAACGCATGACATTGCGGCGCGCCTCGCGGCTCACAAGCTGGCGCGGTTTCGCCGCGCTTCTGCTTTTGCCCGTTCTTGTTTCCGCTTGCGCCGCCGCGCCCAACTGCCCGCAAGCCGCACCGCAACCGGATCTCGCTCGGTTTTATGCCTCGCTCGACGAGCTGAAATCCGGGGCGCGGAAAACGCCGGTCACTGTTCTGCATATCGGCGACAGCCATATCGCGCTCGACCATATGACGGGCGTGTTGCGCGCGCGCTGGCAAGCTGCGTTCGGCGATGCGGGGCGCGGGCTGCCGCCGGGCGTGGCCTATCCCTATTATTCGCCACAGGGCTATACGGTCGCGATGAGCGGTCCGTGGGCCGTCGCGTCGAGCCTCAAGGCGGGTGTAGCGGGGCCCTTCGGGCTGCAAGGGTTCCGCGTTTCCTCAGCAAGCGCCGGGGCTGAGATCGCGCTGCAGACGGGGCATGACGTCGGCATGGTCGAGATCGACGCGATGGGCGGACCGACGAGCGGATCGCTGCTGCTGAAGCTCGACGGTGCCGCTCCGCTCCGGCTTTCGACGCGGGCAAGTTCGCCCGGTCTTGTCCGGCTTCACGCTCCTGCCGCCGCCGCGCATCGCGTCTTGCTGACGCCTCTGGGCGACGGGCCTGTCACGCTGCTCGGCTGGGCGATGCTGACGGGCAAGCCCGGCATTCGCTATGACAGCTACGGCATTTCCGGCGCGACGCTCGATGTCGTCAGTCACTGGGATGCGGCCATTGTCGATGAACAGATCAGGGCGCTTGCGCCCGATCTCATCATGCTCGGCTACGGCACCAACGAAGGCTTCAACGACCGGCTTGATCTCGGCGCTTACGCGGCACGTCTCGAAGCTTTGATCGTGCGCTTGAAACGCCTCGCGCCGAATGCCTCCATCGCGGTGCTGGGTTCCTTCGACGGGGCGCGACGCGCCAAGCCCGGCGCGGTAAAGATCTGCGGCGACGGCTGGATGACGCCGCCAAAGCTTGGCCCTTTGCGCGAAACCCAGAAGCAGGTCGCCGAGCGCGCGGGCGCGACCTTTTTCGACGGATCGCGCGTGATGGGACAGGCCTGCGGCATCGAACAATGGGTGAACGGGACGCCGCCTCTCGCCTGGCCCGATCACGTCCATCTGAGGCCCGAAGGCTCGCGCCGCGCCGGGGCCGCGCTCTGGGCGGAACTGATGGGCGCCTATGAGGCGAGAGCCTGCGCCCGTTAACTATAAGTCCAAGCATTGATTGAGGTTTTTGGTCCGCTGTTCGATATTGGGACAAGCCGTCATGCCCTCCTGACGGCGAGGTCGCGCCAGCTTTCCGCATCCCGCGGCGTCCGGGCGCGCGCCTGTATGAGTGCAACCGGGGCTCAAGCGGCGCATGCTTTTTCCGACCCTCGAATTCGGAATTTTCTTCCTGATCGTTTTCACGGTCAGCTGGGGCATGCGCTGGACTCCATCTCCGCGCAAATGGTTTCTCGTCGGCGCGAGCTACTTCTTCTATGGCTGGTGGGACTGGCGTTTCACGATCCTGCTTTTCGGCACAACGCTCTTCAATTATCTGGGCGGCCTTGCGCTGGCGCAAACGGAGCGCACGGGTTTGCGCAAGTTCATCGTCGGCGCGACGGTCGCCGTCGATCTCGGCGTCCTCGCCTTTTTCAAATATTACGACTTCTTCCTCACCTCGCTCGACGGCATCCTGACGACGTTGGGCCTGACGCGTGATCTGCCTTTCCTTGAGGTCATTCTGCCGATCGGCATTTCATTCTTCACCTTTCAGGGCATCTCTTACGTCGTCGATGTTTATCGCGGCCACATCCAGGCCGAGAAGTCGCTGCTCGACGTGATGCTGTTCAAGTCGTTCTTTCCACAGCTTGTCGCCGGCCCCATCGTGCGCGCGGCGGATTTCATTCCGCAGCTTCATGCGCCGGTGCGTTTGACGCGCGAGCATGTCGCGGTTGGTGTCGTGCTGATCCTGTCGGGCCTCGCCAAGAAGATGGTGATCGCCAATTACCTCGCCACCGAACTTGTCGATCCGGTCTTCTTCGACCCGACAGCGGTCGGCGCGCTCGATCTGCTGATCGGCGTCTATGGTTATGCGATCCAGATTTATTGCGATTTTTCGGGCTATAGCGACATCGCCATCGGCATCGCGGCGCTGCTCGGCTATCGCTTTCTGCCGAACTTCAATCAGCCTTATCGCGCCGCCAGTTTGCAGGATTTCTGGCGACGCTGGCATATCTCTTTGTCGACATGGTTGCGCGACTATCTTTATATCCCGCTCGGCGGCAATCGACATGGCGAGGCGCAGCGTTATCGCAATCTCTTCATCACCATGTTTCTCGGCGGACTCTGGCACGGCGCGGCCTGGACCTTCATATTCTGGGGTTCGTTCCACGGCGCGATGCTGGGGTTTGAACAATGGGCGCGCAAGAAGTTCGACGAACTGATGCCGTCCCATGCCGATGCGCCGGGAATTTTTGCGAAGGTCGGAAATTTCGCGCAGCATGCCGTTGGCGTGGTCTGGACGTTTCATCTCGTCTGCTTTGCGTGGATTTTCTTTCGTGCCGACAGTTTCGGCACGGCTTGGGACTATTTGAAAGGTTTCTTCGACAGGTCGAACGCCAATGAGCACGTGACGCCGTTCATTGTGGGTCTCGTTGCGCTGGGCATGTTGTTCCAGTTCACGCCGCGCGATCTTGGCCGCGAGCTGGCCTTGAGCTTGCGCACATTACCTGCGGCGGGATTGGGTTTGCTGCTCGGCTTCGGCATTCTGGCGATCTGGTCCGTCGCGCCCGAGGGTGTTGCGCCCTTCATCTACTTTCAGTTCTGAGGAGGGACACGATGCTCGACCTGCTCGAACGAGATCACGAAGAGGAAGCGAAGGCCGAAATCATCACGGTCTTCGGCCTTGAGAGCGAAGCCGAGACGCGGCGCAATGTCGGTCGTTTCACGCGCGCCATGTGGATCGCGGTTTTTCTGCTGCTGCTTTTCAACAGCGGCCAACTCATCACGGTGGTCAACGGCTTCGGTGTCGGACCGGTGCAGGATACCGCCGTTGCGCTGGCGACGACGTGGAACGAGCAGATGGAAAAGAACGGCCTTACCAGGCCGGTCGATATTGTGCGCGGCTGGATGATCGGGTTGCGCGATCTGGACTGGAGCGCCTTCTCTTCCGCGCCGAAGGTCGATCGCGGGGCCGACCTGCTGCGTGGCGCGCAGGACGGGACGTCGGGCTGACCTCAAGCCTTTTCGATGACTTTTCTCACATGCCGGGCAAGTTCGGCGCGGCGATAGGGCTTGCTCAGAAGCTCGACGCCCGCATCGAGCTTGCCGTGGTGAACGACGGCGTTCTCTGTATAGCCGGTGGTGAAGAGCACCTTCAGGGATGGCCGCGCCCTTGTGCCGATCTCCGCGAGTTGCCGGCCGTTCATGCCGCCGGGCAGCACGACGTCGGTGAACAGCAGATCGATTTCGACATCGCTTTCTAGAATGGCAAGTGCGGCTTGAGAGTCGGCGGCTTCGATGACGGTGTAGCCCAATCCGCGAAGTTGCTGGGTAACATAGACGCGCACCGCTTCTTCATCCTCGACGACCAGAACGATTTCGGTTCCCTTGGCGTCATCAAGCAGAATTTCGGCGACGTTTTCCTGGCTCTCCCCGGCCTCGGTGCTCCTGGGAAGATAGATGCGGACCGTGGTGCCATGCGCGGCTTCGCTGTAGATCTTGATATGGCCGTGCGACTGCTTGACGAAGCCATAGACCATGCTGAGGCCGAGGCCCGAGCCCTTGCCCACTTCCTTGGTGGTGAAGAACGGATCGAAGGCCCGGTCGAGGACCTCAGGCGGCATGCCGGTGCCTGAATCCGAAATGGCGATCAATATGTAATCGCCGACAGCGGCTTCGGGATTGCGGGCGATGTAATCGGCATCGAGATGGGTGTTTTGCGTTTCGATGGTCAAGGTGCCGCCTTGCGGCATCGCATCGCGCGCGTTGATTGCCAGATTGAGGATCGCGGATTCCATTTGCGCCGGATCGGCGGCGACGCACCAGAGTTTCTCTGCTGTATCGATGCGGATGCGAATATCCTCGCCGAGAATCCGGCCCATCATGTCGACCATGCGGCTGAGCAGAGCGTTGACGTCGAGTTCGGCGGGGCGCAGCACTTGACGGCGCGCGAAGGCGAGCATGCGGTGGGTCAGTTCGGCGCCGCGCTGGGTGGCGGCTTCGATCATGCGGGCGAGATTGGCAAGGTCCGGCTGGTCTTCGAGCCTTTCGCTCAGGATTTCCGCATTGCCCATCATGATGGTCAGAAGATTGTTGAAGTCATGGGCGACGCCGCCGGTCAGGCGACCGACGGATTCCATTTTCTGCGCTTGAACGAGTTGCGCGGCGGTGGCGAGTTCCTCGGTCTTGTCCCGGGCGATGGCGATGTAGGCCGAAGGCGCTTCTTCATCGAGCTGAATGGCGGCGGCGTGCAGCTCGAGCCAGCGGCGCTTGCCTTGCAGATCGACGATTTGCACCGTCGTCGTATGCGTCTCGCCGCCGAGGACGGCCTTGACGTGCTCTTCGTAGCGAGGCCGGTCTTCATCGACGACCAGAGGCGGCAATTTCTTGCCACGCAAACTCTCCAGATCCGTCACGCCCATATTTTCGAGGGCGACCTTGTTCATGTCGAGGATGTTGAGGTTGTGATCGAGCAGCGTCACGCCGGCAGGCTCTGTGTCGAAGATGCGCTGCACGCGTTCGTTGCTGCGGCGCAGATCCGCTTCGCGGCGGGCGAGAACCGAAGCCATGATATTGAAAGCGTTGGCCAGCGCGCCGATTTCGTCGGAGCGCGGTTTGAATGCCACGCGGGCCTTGAGATTGCCGAGCGTCAGGCGTTCGGCGGCGGTTTGTATCGACTGCAACGGTTGGACGATTGTTCTGCCGATGAAAAAATAGGTTCCGAGCAGGATGATTGCGAAGACGATGCCGATGGCTGCCCCCGACGATTTGAGGGGCGCCATCACTGTCGCGACGATCTTGCGCGCGGGAATGCCGACGATGATCGAGATGGAGCGGATTTCTTTTGCATCCGCTTCCGGTACCGCGTCGCGGCTGACGCGAGAGGCGGTCACGGCAAAGACGCGGCTCTCGCCGTCCGGCCCCGTACCCTCCATGGCGAAGGGCTTGTCGGCGGTTGTCGCGGATTTCGCGACGTCCCACGATGCGATATTTTCGCCGACGCTGACGCCGCTGCGTTTGTTCGTCGCCAGCACGTTCCCGGCTCTGTCGATGACCATGACCGAGGAATCTTCGGGAAGATTCGGCAGCGAGACCACTTTTTGTATGTAGGCGGTTTCCAGCGCGGCGGTGAGGACTTGCTGGATTTTTCCATCGGCGTCCTTGATGGGAAGCGCGAAGGCGACAATGCCGTTGTGAGTGACGGGGCTGACGAGATAGTCGCCCATTGTGAACTCACCCGTCTTGAGGGCCTGCATCAGCCATGGCTGGCCCGCGATATTTCGACGGCCGGGGGTGGAGCGGGCGGCGCAATAGACGTCGCCATTCGGCAGAACGGAACCGATGTTCGAATAGCCGGTCGAATTTTCGAGAAAGAAGTGCGCGACGTCGCTGCAGGTCTTGGCATTCAGCCCGCGTACGCGCTGGAAGCCGGACATAGCGTGCAGCGTCGAATATGCGTTGCGTATAACTTGCGTCTTCAGCGTTTCGGCGAGGTCGCTGGTTCGCCGGGCCGTGTCGAGGGAGAGCTCTTCCGCGACGCTGCGATATTGCAGCATGGCCCAGATTCCGACGCTTGTTCCGAGCAAAAGACATACACAAAGAAAGCCAAGCACTCTCAGCCTGATTCCGGCGCGGAAACGAGACGGCATAAAACGGAATCCCCCAAAGGCAAATATCGCGCGCCAAGTGAAGACAACCCACACGCTTCTGTCCAGTGAACTTGTTGGATTAGGATCGTCAAGGTGCGCCCGGGCGCAAACAAAACCCTCCAGAAATGAATCTGGAGGATTTTGGCGCCACAAAACGGATGTTTAGCGCGGCAGCAGCGTCTCGCCCATCAGGAAAAGATCGACTTCGCGCGCCGCCTGGCGGCCTTCGCGAATCGCCCAGACGACGAGGGACTGACCGCGGCGCATGTCGCCGGCGGAAAAGACCTTGTCGAGGTTGGTCTTATAGGTCGCCGTGTCGGCGGCGACATTGCCGCGATTGTCGAGCTGGACCGAGAGATCCTTCAACATGCCTTCATGCACGGGCGAGACGAAGCCCATGGCCAGCAGCACGAGATCTGCCTTCAACTCGAACTCGCTGCCTTCGACGGGCTGCATCTTGTTGTCGAGGCGAATGCATTCAATGGCCTTCACCTTGCCGCCGTCGCCGATGATGCGGCGCGTCATCACGGCGAAATCGCGCGTTGCGCCTTCGGCCTGGCTCGATGAGGTGCGCATCTTCAGCGGCCAGTCGGGCCATGTCAGCAGCTTGTTTTCCCTATCGGGCGGCGTCGGCATGATTTCGAGCTGCGTTACCGAGACCGCGCCCTGACGGAACGAGGTGCCGATGCAGTCCGAGCCCGTGTCGCCGCCACCGATGACGATGACGTGCTTTCCGCCCGCGAGGATCGGCTCGACGTTCATCAACGGCTCTTCGGAATTGCGGCGGTTCTGCTGCGGCAGGAATTCCATGGCGAAGTGAACGCCGCGCAGGTCGCGGCCTTCGACCGGAAGGTCGCGGGGATGTTCCGCGCCGCCCGTCAGCACAATGGCGTCATGCGCCATGAGCAAATCCGTCGCCTTCTTGTTGATGCCGATATGGGCGCCATAATGGAAGGTCACACCCTCCGCTTCGATCTGTTTCACGCGGCGGTCGATGGTGTGTTTTTCCATCTTGAAGTCGGGAATGCCGTAGCGGAGAAGACCGCCTGCCTTGGCGTTCTTTTCAAACAGATGAACGTCGTGGCCCGCGCGGGCAAGCTGCTGAGCGCAGGCAAGGCCCGCCGGGCCCGAGCCGACGACGGCGACTTTCTTGCCGGTCTTGCGCTTGGGCGTCTCGGGCTTCAGCCAGCCTTCGGCCCAGCCGCGATCGACGATGGCGCATTCGATCGTCTTGATGGTGACGGGGCTTTCCGTGAGGTTCAGCGTGCAAGATGCCTCGCAAGGCGCGGGGCAGATGCGGCCGGTGAATTCCGGGAAGTTGTTCGTCGAATGCAGATTGCGGCAAGCTTCTTCCCAATCGTCGCGATAAACCAGATCGTTCCAGTCGGGGATCTGGTTGTTCACGGGGCAACCATTGTGGCAGTAGGGAATGCCGCAATCCATGCAGCGCGCCGCCTGATCGCGCACGGCTTTCTCGCCGAGCGGAATCACGAATTCCTTGTAGTTGCGGATACGGTCCGACGCGGGCAGGTACTTACGGTCCTGCCGGTCGATTTCGAGAAACCCGGTTATCTTTCCCACAGTCTTAATCTCCCGCCACTGCAATCGCCTGAGCGGCGTTTTCTTGTGCCCGCGCCATTTCCTTCAAAGCCCGCCGGTATTCGACCGGCATCACTTTTCGGAATTTGGGCAGCGTATTATCCCAATCGGCCAGTATCTCTTTCGCACGGCCCGAATTGGTGTAGCGGGCATGGTTCTCGATCAGCTGGCGCAAGCGTTCGGCGTCGAAGCGCGTCATGTCCGCCATCACATCGACGCGGCCATGGCTTTCGAGGTCGCCGCGCTGGTGGCGCAGTTTCTCCATCGCTTCAAGTTCGGCCTCGACGGGTTCGAGATCGACCATCGCCATGTTGCAACGCTTTTCGAACATGCGGTCCTCATCGAGGACATAAGCGATGCCGCCCGACATGCCGGCCGCGAAGTTGCGGCCTGTCTGTCCGAGCACGACGACGATGCCGCCGGTCATATATTCGCAGCCATGGTCGCCCGTGCCCTCGACGACCGCGATGGCGCCGGAGTTGCGCACGGCGAAGCGTTCGCCCGCGACGCCGCGGAAATAGCATTCGCCGCTGATAGCGCCGTAAAGCACCGTGTTGCCGACGATGATCGAGTTTTCAGGAACGATCTTCGTGTTCTTCGGCGGATAGATGACGAGGCGACCGCCCGAAAGACCCTTGCCGACATAGTCGTTGGCCTGACCTTCGAGTTCGAGCGTCACGCCATGCGCCGCCCATGCGCCGAAGCTCTGCCCGGCGGTGCCGTTGAACTTCACATGGACCGTGTCTTCCGGCAGACCGGCATGGCCGTAATGCTTGGCGATAACGCCCGAAAGCATCGCGCCCGCGGTGCGGTCGGTGTTGCCGATCGCGGTTTCGATCTGCACCGGCTTCTTCGATGCAATCGCATCCTTCGACAATTCGATCAGCTTGCGGTCGAGAACATGCTCGATGTTGTGGTTCTGGTTCTCGTTCTTGAAGACCGAGACGTCCTTGGGCGCATCGACCTTGTGAAAGAGGCGCGTGAAGTCGAGGCCATGAGCCTTCCAGTGATTGACCAGCTTGCGCTTGTCGAGCATCTGAATCTGGCCGATCATTTCATTGACCGTGCGATAGCCGAGGCTCGCCATCAGTTCGCGCACTTCTTCGGCGACGAAGAAGAAATAGTTGATGACGTGTTCCGGCGCACCGACAAAACGCTTGCGGAGTTCAGGGTCCTGCGTCGCGACCCCGACCGGGCAGGTGTTCAAATGGCATTTGCGCATCATGATGCAGCCCGCCGCGATGAGCGGCGCCGTGGCGAAACCGAATTCATCGGCGCCGAGCAGGGCGCCGATGATGACGTCGCGGCCCGTGCGCAGGCCGCCATCGACCTGCACGGTGATGCGGCCGCGCAAGCGGTTCATCACCAGCGTCTGGTGCGTTTCGGCAAGGCCGATTTCCCAGGGGGAGCCGGCATGCTTGATCGAGGTCAGCGGGGATGCGCCCGTGCCGCCTTCAAAGCCTGAAATCGTCACATGGTCGGCGCGTGCCTTGGAGACACCCGCCGCCACCGTGCCGACGCCGACTTCGGAAACGAGCTTCACCGAGACGAGACCGTCGGGGTTCGTGTTCTTCAGGTCGTAGATCAACTGCGCCAGATCTTCGATCGAATAGATGTCGTGATGCGGAGGCGGGGAGATGAGGCCCACGCCCGGCGTCGAATGGCGCACCTTGGCAATCGTCGCGTCGACCTTGTGGCCGGGCAGCTGTCCGCCTTCGCCGGGCTTTGCACCCTGCGCCATCTTGATCTGCATCATGTCCGAGTTGACGAGATACTCGGTGGTGACGCCGAAGCGGCCTGAGGCGACCTGCTTGATGGCGGAACGCATCGAGTCGCCGTTCGCCATCGGCTTGAAGCGGTCGGCTTCTTCGCCGCCTTCGCCCGTGTTCGAGCGTCCGCCGATGCGGTTCATCGCAATGGCGAGCGTCGTATGCGCTTCGCGGCTGATCGAGCCATAGGACATGGCGCCGGTCGAAAAGCGCTTGACGATTTCGGCGGCGGGTTCGACTTCGTCGATGGAGACAGGCTTGCGGCCGTCCTGTTCCGCCGTCTTGATCTCGAAGAGACCGCGAATGGTCAGCAGGCGTTCGCCCTGTTCGTTGATGCGCTTGGCGAATTCGCGGTACTTGTCCTGGCTGTTGCCGCGCACCGCGTGCTGCAAGTCGCGCACGCTGTCCGCCGTCCAGGCGTGTTCTTCGCCGCGAATGCGGTAGGCATATTCGCCACCGACGTCGAGCGCATTCCTCAACACCGGCGCATCGCCAAAGGCGAGCTGGTGGCGGCGGAAGGTTTCTTCCGCGACCTCGGTGCAGCCGACGCCTTCGATGGGCGTCGCCGTGCCGGTGAAATACTTCTTCGCAAATTCCGAATTGAGGCCGACGCCGTCGAAAATCTGCGCGCCGCAATAGGACTGATAGGTCGAGATGCCCATCTTGGACATGACCTTCAGCAGACCCTTGTCGATCGCCTTGATGAAGCGCTTGTTGACTTCATAGGCCGTCAGCTCTTCGTCGAGCGAGGGCAGCAGATGCTCCAGCGTGTCGAAGGCGAGATAGGGGTTGATCGCTTCGGCGCCATAGCCCGCAAGGCAGGCGAAGTGATGCACTTCGCGCGCTTCGCCGGTTTCGACGACGAGGCCGACCGATGTGCGAAGGCCCGTGCGGATCAGATGGTGATGCACGGCCGAGGTCGCGAGCAGAGCCGGGATCGCCATGCGCTCCGACGAGACCATGCGGTCCGACAGGATGATGATGTTGATGCCTTTGCGCACGGTCTCTTCGGCGCGCGCGCAAAGACGGTCGATCATCGCTTCCATCGCCGCCGCGCCGCGTTCGGCCTGATAGGTGATGTCGAGCGTTTCGGCGCGGAAGTGGTTATCGGCCACCTCGCCGATCATGCGGATCTTTTCGAGATCGTCGTTCGTCAGAATGGGCTGGCGCACTTCAAGCCGCTTCACCGACGACATGCCGGTGAGGTCGAGCAGGTTGGGGCGCGGGCCGATGAAGGAGACGAGCGACATCACGAGTTCTTCGCGGATCGGATCGATCGGCGGGTTCGTCACCTGCGCGAAATTCTGCTTGAAGTAGCTGTAGAGCACCTTCGTCTTCAGCGAGAGGGCCGAGATCGGCGTGTCGGTGCCCATCGAGCCGGTGGCCTCTTGCCCTTCGATGGCCATCGGCGCCATCAGGAACTTCAGGTCTTCCTGCGTGTAGCCAAAGGCCTGCTGCAGATCGAGCAGCGCCGTCGTGCGCGCCGGCTTCGGCGTCACGGTCTTTTTGGCGGCAGGCATGTCTTCGAGCACGATTTGCGTGCGGTCGAGCCATTGCTGATAGGGATGAAGCTTGGCGAGCTTCGCCTTCACCTCGTCGTCGGAGATGATGCGCTTCTCTTCAAGATCGATCAGCAGCATCTTGCCGGGTTGCAAGCGCCACTTCTCGACGATGGATTCTTCCGGGATCGGCAGCACGCCCATTTCCGACGCCATGACGACATTGCCTTCGTCGGTGACATAATAGCGGGCAGGGCGCAGACCGTTGCGGTCGAGCGTCGCACCGATCTGGCGGCCGTCGGTGAAGGCGATGGCGGCGGGGCCGTCCCACGGCTCCATCAACGCGGCGTGATACTCATAGAAAGCGCGCCGGTCCTGATCCATCAGCGGATTGCCCGCCCAGGCTTCAGGAATGAGCATCATCATCGCGTGGCTGAGCGAATAGCCACCCATGACCAGCAATTCGAGCGCGTTGTCGAAGCAGGCCGTGTCCGACTGGCCATCGACGGCGATGGGCCAGAGCTTCTTCAGATCGTCGCCGAGAATCTCCGACCTCATCGAAGAATAGCGCGCCTGAATCCAGTTCGTGTTGCCGCGCACCGTGTTGATCTCGCCATTATGGCAGACCATGCGGAACGGGTGCGCGAGCGACCATGTCGGGAAGGTGTTGGTCGAGAAACGCTGATGGACGAGCGCCAGCGCCGTTACCATGCGCGGGTCCTTCAGGTCCTTGTAGTAAGGGCCGACCTGCGCCGCGAGCAACATGCCCTTGTAGACGATGGTGCGCGATGAGAAGGAGGGGATGTAAAGCCCGCGCGGAATCTTCGAGCCTTCCGCATAAAGCGTGTTGAAGATGCGCTTGCGGATGACGAAGAGCTTGCGCTCGAAATGGTTCTGGTCGGAGATGCTCGGACCCTGACCGACAAAAACCTGCCGATGGTAGGGCTCGGTCGGCTTCACCGAATAGCCAAGGTCGCTGCTGTCGACCGGCACATCGCGCCAGCCGAGAAACACCTGACCTTCTTCGGCGATCAGCTTTTCAACCAGCGCGACGATCTTGGCGCGCTCGGCCTCATCGCGCGGCAGGAAGAAGACGCCGACGGCATATTGGCCCTCGGGCGGCAGCGTGAAGCCGAGGCTCGCCGCTTCCTCGCGGAAAAACCGGTCCGGCATCTGGATGAGAATGCCCGCGCCGTCGCCGGCCTTCGGGTCCGCGCCCACGGCGCCGCGATGCTCAAGATTTTCAAGAATCTTGAGACCGTCCTCGATGATCTTGTGGGATTTTCGGTTGTGGATATTCGCCACGAAGCCGATGCCGCAGGCATCGCGCTCATTACGGGGGTCATAAAGCCCCTGCGCAGCCGGGAGGCCCGCAGGAAGCGACATCGCAGCCATCACCGGTTTCAGCGAAGCGCCTGTGAGGCTCTCTTCGTTGAAAGGCGTCTGGCCCGCTTCCGTCAGCTTCTCCGTCATACCCGTCTCTCGTCCTTTATCTGTTTCCGCCTCAAGCAGAATGAGGGCGGATCGTCTCCGTTTCCGCTCGCGCCCCGGTCGCCCAGCGGCCATTTCAAGCCTTGGGACGCGGACGCAAACGGATCGCACGCCTGATCGCAAATTTTCCGCAAGACGGCTTTTGCCCGTCATGCACTGCACCGCCGGTTTCCCGGCCTGCGACATCCCCGGCGACAGCTTTTCGCGCCGCCACCTCGCGAACGAGGCGCTTTTGAAGACACCTCATCCCGCCGGACAGGTAAAACCTTTCCAGCGAGATGGAATATGCAGGAAGCGGGCATCTGAATCAAGCAAATAAGACAGGATTGCTGACCTAAAAATGCGACAAGGACTGCAAGAAATTATGGAAATTATTGCTGCCTCTCCCCCAAGGAAATCCCCTCTTATCTTTCCGTGGCGGGCGCCCATCTGGTTGGATGTCGTCTGTGTGTAGAAGAGATGCATGCGGGAACGCCCCGGATGTGTGGCAGGCGAACGGCACCCCGCGCTTGTGGCAGTAACGTGGCCATGATCCCGGGGGGACGCGATGCAGTGGGTCGGCCAATACGAGCCGTGGCTCGCTTGCGGTCGGATGATGGGCGTTTGGCGAGGCTCGGCTTCGCATTTCCTTCGGGTGCGTCGATCATTCGTGAGTACGCAGGCGGCGCCGGGAACGGTGGAAGCGTCGCGATGCATGTTTCTCGAAAATGCCGTGTGCGGGGCGTCCTCGGACGCTAAAAAACTAAACATCATTCGCGTTCGCGGTTGCCCCGCATCTCTTCTTCAAGGGCATCTGTCGCAAATCCTCGGGAGCTCAGCTCCGCGAGGCAATGTGCGTTTCCTGAATTGGCTTATGCCGCCAGCGGGGCCGCCCCGAGCGGTATCACGGGCAGGGGCAATCTTATCGTGATCGTCGTGCCGATGCTTTCGGGGCTTGTGACAGTAATTGTACCGCTCAATTGGCGGACGAAAATCGCGACATAATCGGAGCCGCGTTTCTCGGGAATTTTCGGCGCGTCTTTTTCCTTCATGCCCGTGCCGTTGTCGGCAACGCTCAATTCGACGTGGTCGCTGGTTTTCTTCAGGCTCAGGACAACGCGCCCCGCCCCGTTCGGGAAAGCATGCTTGACCGCATTCGTCACCAGTTCGTTGACCAGCAGGCCGAAAGGCACGGCGAGATTGGGATCGATATTCAGAGCGTCGGCCTTGACCTCTATCGTGATATCCGAGGTCCCATCGAGCAGGCTCGCCGTCATGCTTTTGCCGATTTCCCGCAGATAGGCATCGGCTGCGACGGCCGCGCCGCGGCTCGATTGGGAAATCAGATCGTAGAGCTGCGCAATTGCGCCGATGCGGGTTTGCATCGCCTTGTAGCCCTGCACGCAAGGCGCAGCTGTCCATTTCGCCTCATAGGCGATCAAACCAATGACGATCTGCAGATTGTTCTTGATCCGATGCGAGATCTCATTGGTCAGCATTTCAGCATCGCGTTCGCGCTGCTTGCGGTCGGTGATGTCTTCAAAGACCAGAAGCATCCGATGAGCGTGATTTCCCGGC
Source organism: Parvibaculum sp. (assembly GCA_036499025.1). Lineage (GTDB taxonomy): Bacteria > Pseudomonadota > Alphaproteobacteria > Parvibaculales > Parvibaculaceae > Parvibaculum. Next base: position 18,343 of record DASYEM010000061.1, read on the forward strand.
TGAGAAATTTTCCGGGCGTTGAGATTGAAAACGCGTCGGCCGAGGACCGGAAAATCGTCCTCGATCTCGAAACTGTCGAAGGGTTTGTTTTCGGGCAACACTTTTTCCATCAGGTGGCGCAGGGCAGGCACGTCCCATTGGTGTTGGCCGAGTTCGGAAACGCGGCGTCCATGCGCTTCGGCTTGTGTGATGCCGAACATTTTCAGGAAAGCGGCGCTTGCCGTCACCACAGTCATATCGTCTTCCAGCACGACAAGCGGATCGCGGATCGTATCGACGATGCTCTGGGTGAGTTGCCAGGCACGATTACTTTCCCGGCGCGCCGCGCGCTCCTCGCTGACGTCTTCAATGGCGAGCAGAATGAAGCCATCATGATCGCCGGGTCGCAAGATTTTGCGGGCGTTGACCAGCATGATGCGCCTGCCGATGATCGGGAAATCGTGCTCGACCTCGAAGCCCTCGACCGAAGCGCGATGCGGGATCACGCTTTCAAGCAGGCTGCGCAGCGCGGGAATGTCCCATTGCCGGTTGCCGAGGTCGTAAATCAGGCAGCCCTCTGTATCTTCCACGCTGGTGCGGAAGGTCTGATAGAAGGCGCGATTGGCCGATGTGATGTTTAGATTTCTGTCGAGCACAATAAGGGCGCTCGGCACCGTTTCCACGATGTCGCTCGCCGCAATATCAGATACCGGCATTTCCCCCGTCCATTCCGCTGTTCGTGCGCTTCAAGCCGCGAGCAGACCTGCAAAGCAGCTTTCGAGTTGAAGTTCCGTGTAGGGTTTACGCAGCAGTTGGGTTCCGCTGATAAACAAGGCCTTCATCTTGTCGGTGACGAAATTTCCCGTCGTATAGAGGACACGTAATTCCGGTCGCAACTTGACGGCTTCATTCGCAAGCTCAAAGCCACCGTGGACGGCCGTTTTGAGATAGATATCCGTAAAAAGAGCGTCGATATGTCGATCGGATTTCAGAAGGGCCAGAGCTTCTTCTACGTCGCTGGCCACCAGGGTCTGGTGGCCCCAGTCTTCGATCATCATTTCCGCCGTCTGGCGGATGAACACGTCGTCTTCGACGATCAGTATAACAGACATTGGGACTCTTTCCTGCCGCGACAGAACTATGCGGCCTCTGCTGTGTTGCCGGTCGCCCGGCAATCCGAACACCCGGGGTGTCGGCAGCATGAATACAGCGCCTGGAGTGAATCAAAGTTCCTTAAGTCTTTCATATTTCTGGATTTTTTCGATTTTTGGGGCGATATGGCGCTATTCGGGGCGGATAGCGCGAGACTTGAGGCGGCGGGACCGCTCTGACATGGTTCCCCCAATGAGAAGCGGGAGGCGGCCATGCTGACGAGGATAGACCGGGTGCAGATCGCGGTTCACGACGCGGAGGCGGCGTCGCGCGGCTGGATCGAGATTCTCGGCGCAGTGCCTGCGGGTGAGGATCGGGTGAAGGGGCTCGGGGCGATAAGGCGGCGGCTGCGGATCGGCACAGGCTGGATCGAGTTTCTGGAACCAGACGGCGCGGGGGTGGTTGCCGACGCCGTTGGGCGGCGAGGCCCGCATCTCTTCGCGGCGGGCGCGGCAAGCCCCGAGCTTGACCGGTTGGGGGCAAGACTCCATGCCAGAGGCGCCCAACCCCTTGCCGAAAGCGGTCAATTGCATCTCGGCGAGCGCGACACGGGCATTCCGGGCTTGCGGCTGGTGCTGAGCGAAGACGTCGCCCTGCCGCCTGTCGGGTTTGTCGATTTCCTCTACGAGGCGACGATCCTTTCGAACGACACGCAAGGGGTGACACGGCAAATGAATGAATTGCTCGGCCTCGACGACAGCAATTACACCGAAATCGTCTCGGAGCTTTTCGGCTATCGCGGCACGCTGACTTTGTTCGAGAAAGACAAGCTCGACCGGCTGGAGGTGATTGCGCCGACGAAAGAGGGCACGACGATGGAGCGCTATTTTCGCCGCTTCGGTCAGAGCCTCTATATGGCCTTCGCCGAGACCTCGAATATGCTGGTGATCGAAGACTGCGCCCGTTGTCTCGGAGTCGGTTTCACGGTCGATCGACCCGAAGGCCGCGCCGCGCATCTGCCCGCCGATCAGATATGGCTGCATCCGGCCACGCTGGGCGGCATGATGCTCGGCCTGTCGCGGCCAAGCATGGCCTGGTTCTGGTCGGGCCATCCCGAACGTGTTGAGGCGGTAGCATGATTTTCACCAGCGATAATGCTTTCGGCGTCGCGCCCGAAATTCTCGACGCCATTGCGCGCGCCAATGTCGGCACGGCCTCTTCCTATGGCACGGACGAAATCACGCAACGGCTTCAGACGCGGTTTGCTGAACTCTTCGAGCGCGATGTGGCGGTCTTTCCCGTGGCGACCGGCACGGCGGCCAATGCCCTGTCGCTTGCCACGCTGACGCCGCCTTACGGCGCGATCTTCTGCCACGAAGACGCGCATGTGAATGTGGACGAATGCGGCGCGCCGGAAATGTTTTCCGGTGGCGCGAAGCTCGTCGGGCTTGGCGGCGCGAACGGCAAGATCGATGCCGATGTGTTTGAAGAAGCGCTCAAGGGCTATCGCAAAGGCGACGTGCATCAGGTGCAGCCCGCGAGCCTGACCCTGACGCAATCGACGGAGGCCGGCACCGTTTACACGCTTGCCGAATTGAAACGCCTGGCGGGTCTCGCGCATGGCCGCGGCATTGCCGTTCACATGGACGGATCGCGCTTTGCCAATGCGCTGGTCTCACTCGGATGCACACCCGCCGAGATGGCATGGAAAGCAGGCATCGACGTGGTGTCTTTCGGCGCGACGAAGAACGGCGCGCTGGCCGCCGAGGCCGTTGTGTTTTTCGATCCCGCGAAAGCCGCCGACTTCGCCTTTCGCCGCAAGCGGGGCGGGCATCTTTTTTCCAAGATGCGGTTTCTGTCGGCGCAGCTTGACGCCTATCTCGACGGCGATCTCTGGCTTCGTCTTGCCCGTCATGCCAACGCGATGGCGGCGCGGCTTGCCACCGGCCTTGCCGCGCTTGATGGCGCCGCGCTGATGAGCCCGGTCGAGGCGAATGAGATTTTCGTCCGTCTGCCGTTTGCGACGGCCGAACGGCTGCGCAAGGCGGGAGCGGCGTTCCATCCCTGGCCCAAGCGCGGCGACGGCGCGGCGGGCGGCACTGTGCGGCTCGTCACGTCCTTTGCGACGACGGAGGCTGAAATCGACGGTTTTCTCAGCGTCGCGCGCGGCTAAAAGCGGCTTGCCGCAGCGGCGGCTTCAACATTCATTAATTCTGTTTGCCTAGACTTTCGGAGCCTGATGGACAGGTGCGGGAGCCGGCATGGCCAGTGCTGAAAAAGCGGCAAGCTACGAAGACATGATCGCGCAGGCGGAAGCCGCCGTCGCGGCGCTTCGCGACAGCTATCGCGAACAGCTTGTGGCCGATTCCGCCGCGCTCATCGACATCTGGGCGAGCCTTGAGCAGGGCGCCACACCCACCGATGTGCTTCACGAAATTCATGCCGTCGCCCACAACGTCAAGGGACAGGGCGGCTCCTTCGGTTACGATCTCGTCACCTCCATCGGCGCTTCGCTCTGCGACTACATCCGCAGCGGCGACCGGACCTCGGCCGATGGCCTCAATATCGTTCACGCCCATATCAAAATTCTGAAGATGGTTGGCGATAACGACATTTCGGGAACGGGCGGTGAGACGGGCGAGCGCATTGTGGCGAAGCTCCACGCGCTGACACACTAATCCAATCAGAGAATAATCCTCAGCCTCACGCCAGCCGGGCTATGCTCAGGCGGTCAGGCTTTCCAGATCGTCGAGCATGGCGGCGAGGGCGGATTCGTTGTTCGCGGTTTTTGCCTGAGCGGCTTGCGGTGCGGGCGCTTGCAGCTCTTCTTTCGCTTCTTCCCGCTTGGGCGCGTCGCCCAGAACGCGGGCGATTTCGCCGACGAGAACTTCCATGCGGAAGGGCTTGGAAACGAAGCCGTCCATGCCGGCGGCCAGATAAGTCTGGCGGTGGCTTTCCATCGCATGGGCGGTCAGGGCGATGATCGGCATGTCGCGCCATTCCTCGTCGGAACTGCGGATTACTTTTGTGGTCAGGATGCCGTCGAGCTCGGGCATCTGGATATCCATCAGGATCAGGTCGTAGCGATCCTGGCGCACGGCGCGCACGGCTTCGACGCCGTTGTTGGCGATGGTCAGGCGATGGCCGAGACGTTCCATGACCGCGCACATCAGCTTCTGATTGACCGGCTGATCTTCGGCTAGAAGGATATTGAGCGCGTTTTCCGCCAAGGGGCGTGGCGTTTCATTTATCACAAGCGCAGTTACCGGTTTCGAAGTGGAAATGACGGGGCGCGCCGGTTTGGGCGCGATTGCAGCCGGCGCTTCGGACGGCAAAGCCGGTATGCGCAGCGTGAAGCTCGTGCCTGCGCCGAATGTGCTCGCGACATCGAGCGTGCCTTTCATCAGCGTCGCGAGTTCGCGGCTGATGGCGAGACCCAGTCCCGTGCCGCCATAGGTGCGAGACGTCGCGGCGGTCGCTTGCGCAAAGCGGTTGAAAAGCCTCGGCAGTACGTCTTCGGGAATGCCGACGCCGGTGTCGCGCACGGTGAAGGCGATACCGGGCGCTGCGTCTTCCGCTGGCGGTGTCATGGTCACGTCGAGGCTGACAGAGCCTTTCTGCGTAAACTTGATCGCGTTGCCGACGAGATTGAGCAGGACCTGCCGCAGCCGTGTCTCGTCGCAGAGAATATCCTGGAGCACGTTGTCCTCAACTGTGAGGTCGAGCGCTAAGCTCTTTTCCTCGGCGCGGGGACGCATCAGGTCGATAACCGAGAGTGCGACTTCGCGCGGCGAGACGGCAACCGCCTCAAGCTCCAGCCGTCCTGCTTCGAGTTTCGAGAGGTCGAGAATGTCATTGATGATGGTGAGGAGGCTTTCACCCGACTCCTTGATGATCTCGGCGCGGCCGCGCTGCGTCGGCGTCAGCTCGTCCTGCAACAGGATTTCGGCGAGGCCGATGACGCCGTTCATGGGTGTGCGGATTTCGTGGCTCATTGTCGTCAGAAATTCGGATTTGGCGCGGTTCGCCTTTTCCGCGACTTCCTTCGCGGCGGCGAGTTCCCGCGCCGTCTGATCGAGTTTCACGCGCTCGTCCTCGAGCTTGCGCTGCGTCGCCTGCAATTCCTGCACGCGCTCCTCGGTCTGGCTCTGGCTCGCCTTCAGCGCCCGCTCGGCGTTCTTGATGTGGGTAATGTCGGTTTCGACGACGATGAAATTCTTGATCTCGTTGCCGTTATTGCGGATGGGCCGCACTTCGACCGAGGCCCAATAGGGAAGGCCGTCGCGCGTATGATTGAGCGCCTCGACATTGCAACCGAGGCCGAAGCGCAGGCTTTGCGCCAGAATGCTGACCGCGCCGATCCCGTGCGCATCGGCAACGAGAATTTCAGCAGGCGTGCGGCCGACGATTTCGCTGCGCGCATAGCCCGTCTTCTGCGTGAACCCGGCATTGGCCCAGACGATGCGGCCGAGCGCATCGGCGATCAGGACGCCGGCATGGGTACCATTTGCGACCTGCGCCAGGCGCTCGTTTTCTTCCGATGTCTGATCGAGCTTGTTGAAGACGTTGCCGAAGAGCTTGGAGAGCGCGCCGATCTCGTTTTCCGGCATGCCTGCGGGCGCGTCGAATTCGCCGCTTTCGCTGCTCTTTCGAACGGCTCTGGTCAGCAAAGAGACGGGGCGGATCACCATGCCCCGGATCATGATGAAGAGCGCGATCAGCAATACGATCATCACGCCGATACGCCAGGCTGTCGAGGCGATCAGCGTGTCCACGATTTCGGAACGGATGGTGGCGAGATCGACGACCACGAGTGTGCTGATCCCGAGAGACGGGACGGCCGCGATCTGCACCCAGACGGGCAGATCATGATCCGTCAGGTCGACGCCATAGGCCTCGCCCTCATCGAAGCTGCGCGCGAGCGCCGCGCGGATTGCCGGATTGCGGAGGATGCCCGTCTCTTCCGTACTGCCATCGCGGATGGCGGAAGAAACGATGCGCGATTGCGGGTCGATGAAATAGACGCCGCGAACATCCTTCAGGTGCCAGACTCTGCGTTCAGCCAGATGCTTTGCGTCGTCCAGCGAAAAGTCATGGTCCATTTCGCCCAGAACGGTGAAGCTGTTGCCGACCGACTCGGCGCGCTGCGCGACCTGATCGAGCAGCAGGCTCTTCACGTTCTGATATTCAAATCCGAGTTGCGCGGCGGTCAGCACCGCGCAAACCACAATGAACTTCAGTGCGAAGTCGCGCGAGAGGCGGGAAAGGCGGAATGTGGGCCGGCGATTTCTCATGGGCGCGCATCCGCCGGCGACTGCGCAAACAGCCCCGCGTCGAACCCGGAGTTCATGCTCCGGTTTTCTGCCCAGAAGATGAGCGACATCGCTATCCGCCCCGCCTAGTTGCTACCGTCATTTTTACGGTGCCGACGGTTAATAGCGGGCTAAGAGGCGGCTATTCCGCGGCTTTCGATGCGGCAGCGAACCCGGCCATGCGGCTCTTCAGGAAGGCGGCGATCTGGCTCAACGATGCGCGGGCTTCCGGGAGAAAATGAAAAGCCTGGAACACGTGGGGCACGCCGTCCCAGACCTTGATCTCGACGGGAACGCCCGCAGCGCGGGCCTTTTCCGCGAGCCTTAAGGAATCGTCAAGCAAGATTTCATTTCCGCCGACATGGATGAACAACGGCGGCAGACCCCCGAAGCGTCCGTAAAGCGGAGAGGCCAGCGGGTCGGCAGGCGAGGCGCCGGCGAGGTAATGGTGGCTGGCGAGCAGCGCGCCTTCGGTCGTCAGCATCGGATCGCGCTTGCGATGCGTGATATGGGACCAGCCGGACATGGTGAGGTCGGTCCATGGCGAGAGCAGCGCCGCGGCGGCGGGCATCGGCTCGCCCGCGTCGCGGAGCGAGAGGAGCAGCGCCAGCGTCAATCCGCCGCCCGCGCTATCGCCCGCGACGGTAATGCTCGAGGCCGGAGTGCCTTGCGCAATGAGCCAGCGATAGGCTTTCAGCGCGTCGTCGATACCAGCGGGGAACGGATGTTCCGGTGCGAGGCGATAATCGATCACCAGGGCGCGGGCATTGGCCTGCCGGGCCAGCGCCGCGATCATGGGGCGATGCGTGTCGGGACTGCAAATGATGTACCCGCCGCCATGCAGATAGAGCAGGGTGCCGGTATGGTCCGGCGCGCGCGGCGTCAGCCATTCGGCGGGCAGGCCATCTATGTCGATTTTCTGAACGTCGATACCGGGCGCCTTGCCGGCGAAGCGGATGGCGAGCCGGTTGAGTTTTTCGCGAAGGGTGCGCGGATCGGCATTCGGATCGAGAGATCGCGCGGTCAGGATGCGCAGGACGCGATCGAGTATCCGGCTCTTGAAGCTCGCCATGCGGCGCTCCTGCTCATGCGGCGAAACGCGAGGTCGCGCTCTTGCTCATCTCCGCCTAGTCTAGGAGCCGCATTGTCGAAGCGCCAGCACAAGAGGCCCAGGCTCCATGTCGATCCGCAATCTCGACAAGATGTTCGCGCCGAAATCCGTTGCGCTGATCGGCGCCAGTTCCAAAGCGGTTAGTGTGGGTCAGGTTCTATTGAAAAACCTCACCACGGCGGGATTTCAAGGGTCCGTCGCGGCGGTCAATCCGCATACGCCGGACCTTGGCCGCATCAAGGCCGTGGCGAATATCGCCGCCCTTGCCGAGACGCCGGATCTCGCGATCGTCGCGACGCCGCCCCAGACCGTGCCCGGCATCATCGAGGAACTCGGGCGGCGCGGCACCAAGGCTGCCGTCGTCATCACGGCGGGCTTCGGCGAGCTTGGCGACGAGGGACGAGCCTTGCAGGCGCGGATGCTCGAAGCGGCGAGGCCGTCGCTGATGCGTATTGCCGGGCCCAATTGTCTCGGCATCATGGTGCCGGGCGTCGGTCTCAACGCGTCCTTCGCGCATCTCAATCCGCTGAAAGGCGATATCGCCTTCGTCTCGCAGTCGGGCGCCGTCGTCACCGCCATGCTCGACTGGGCGACGACGCGTGGCATCGGCTTTTCGCACATCGTTTCGTTGGGCGGCATGTCGGATGTCGATTTCGGCGACATGCTCGATTATCTGGCGCGCGATCCGCAGACGCGCAGCATTCTGCTCTATATCGAATCCGTGCGCGATGCGCGGAAGTTTCTGTCGGCCGGACGGCAGGCGGCGCGTTTGAAGCCCGTGCTCATCATCAAGTCGGGGCGGCATGCAGCGGCGGCGAAGGCAGCGGCCTCGCATACCGGTGCGCTGGCCGGATCGGACGCCGTCTATCAGGCCGCATTCCGCCGCGCGGGCATGTTGCGCGTCGATGGCATCGAGGACTTGTTCGATGCGGTCGAAACGCTCTCGACACGACCAGAGCGCAAGCCGCTTGCCGGTAGCAGGCTCGCCATTCTCACCAATGGCGGCGGTGTCGGCGTGCTTTCCACCGATTTCGTCATGGACGAAGGCGGGCGCATGGCCGAGCTTGCGCCGGAGACGATTACGGCTCTCGACGCGGTCCTGCCGCGCACATGGAGCCGTGCCAACCCGGTCGATATCATCGGCGACGCGCCAGCCAGTCGCTACGCCGCGTCGATAGAGCTGCTGCTGCGCGATCCCAATACCGATGCGATCCTTGCGTTGAACTGCCCGACCGCCGTGGTCGACAATGTCGCGGCGGCACACGCCGTGGCGGATGCGGCGGAGAAAAGTTCAAAGCCCGTCTTCACGAGCTGGATCGGTGACCAGGGTGCGCGGGCAGGGCGGCAGGTCTTCATGGACCGCAAGGTGCCGACCTATGAGACGCCGAACCAGGCGATCCACGCCTTCATGCTTCAGCTCCGTTACCAGCGCAATCAGCGCCTGCTGATGGAAATTCCGCCGGCGGGGCCCGCCATACCCGACCACGATCTCGCCAAGGCGCGCAAGATCGTCAAGACGGTGCTCGCCGAAAAACGCGAATGGCTGAACGAATGGGAAGCGAAATCATTGCTCGGCGCTTACGGCATTCCCATTGTTGAAACCCGCACCGTTCACGATGCCGATGAAGCAGCGCAAGCGGCAGGGGAGATCGGTTTTCCCGCCGTGCTGAAAATTCTGTCGCCCGACATCACGCACAAGACGGATGTCGGCGGTGTCGCCCTGGGCCTCGAAACAGCGGAAGCTGTGCGCGATGCAGCGAAGATGATGATCGAGAATGTCGGCCGCGCCGCGCATGGTGCGCGCGTCGAGGGATTTACCGTACAGCGCATGGTGAGCCGTCCCCATGCACTCGAACTTATTCTCGGCATTGTGGACGATGCGACATTTGGGCCTGCGATCCTTTTCGGGCAAGGCGGCACGGCGGTTGAAATCATACGCGACAAGGCGATGGCGTTGCCGCCGCTCAATCGCGTTCTGGCCGACGATCTCATCCGGCGCACGCGCGTTTCAAAACTGCTGGAAGGTTATCGCGGGCGCCCGCCTGCCGATTTCTCTGCCATTGCCGGAGTGCTGATGGCGCTGGGCGATCTTGCCGCCGATTTGCCGGAGGTGTGGGAGCTCGACATCAATCCGCTCTGGGCCGATGAGGATGGGGTTGTCGCACTTGATGCGCGCGTGCGCGTGCGGGCCGCGAAAGAGTCCGGCACGGCGCGGTTTGCGGTAAAGCCTTATCCCGCCGACCTCGAAGGCGTCATCAAGGGCCGCGACGGGCGCGCTTTTCCGATGCGTCCGATCAGGCCGGAGGATACGCAGCTCATCGATACGGCGCTGGAAAATACCGCGCCGGAAGATTTGCGCATGCGCTTTCTTTCGCCTTTGCGCCGCCTGCCGCGCCAGCTCGCGGCCCGCCTGACGCAGATCGACTATGACCGCGAAATGGCTTTCGTTGTGTTCACCGATGACAGCAAGGCCGAGGTCGCCGCCGTCGGACGCCTGTCGGAAGACCCCGATCGTGAGCGGGCGGAATATGCGGTGCTGGTTCGCACCGACCGGCAGGGCCTCGGGCTCGGCTATGCCTTGATGGCTCATCTGATCGCCTATGCGACGTCGCGCGGTGTCGGGCAGCTGTTCGGCCATGTGCTGCGCGAGAATACGCCCATGCTCGACCTCTGCGACGCGTTCGGCTTCACGCGTGACCGGATCGATGGCGAACCGGGCGTCGTCGAAGTGGTTCTGGATTTGAAGGGCTGATGGCAAAAGGAGCGCCCTAAGGGCGCTCCTCAAGCGGATCGTTACTCGGCTGCTGCGAGCGTGCCTTCAATCGCTTTTGCCTTGGGGGCGGTCTCGATCGAAATCTGGCGCGGCTTCAACTGTTCGGGGATCTGGCGCACGAGGTCCACGTGCAGAAGCCCGTTCACAAGGGTGGCGCCCTTGACCTCGACATGATCTGCAAGCTGGAAGCGGCGCTCGAAGCTGCGTCCGGCGATGCCTTGATGGAGATAATTGACGTTTTCAGGTTCGGCGCGCTTGCCCGAAATGGTCAGCACATTCTGCTTCACTTCGATGGCGAGGTCGCTTTCGGCAAAACCGGCGACGGCCATCGAGATACGATAGTCGCTCTCGCCGAGCCGCTCGATATTGTAGGGCGGATAGGTTGGCGATCCGGCCTCGCGGGTGACGGATTCCAGCAGCGAGTGCAATTGATCGAAACCGACGGTGGAGCGATAGAGGGGCGAAAAATCAAAGGTTCTCATGGCCGTTACATCCTTTTGAAAGCGATGGTAAGTCACATGGCGAAAGGCTTTAATGCCGCCGTTTGGCCGGCTCGACTTCCGCCATTTCGAACCCGCCCAATGCGGCGTCCGATTGAGGAGAGATGGGAAGCCGGGGATTTTGCGTCAAGATCGGCCGATGCCGGTTTTTGCTTGGGGAATGGGGAATGAAGGTGAAGATCAAATCGGCGCTTTTGGCGGCCGCGGCCCTCCTTGCGCTATCGGACGCAGCGCGGGCTGACGATGCGACGATCAGGCTCGGCGCCGCCGTTTCGCTCACCGGCAAATATTCCTCCAACGGAGCCTATACGCGGAACGGCTACGATCTCGCCGTGAGGCGGATCAACGAAGGCGGCGGCGTCAAGGTCGCGGGCAAGACCTACAAACTGTCCATTCTTTATTACGACGATGAATCCTCGCCCGCGCGCGGCGCGCAGCTTGCCGAACGACTGATCCAGCAGGACGGCGTCAAATATCTTCTCGGGCCCTATTCGTCAGGCCTTGCTGAAGCCATGGCCCCCGTCACCGAGAAATATGGCGTGCCGATGGTCGAAGCGAATGGGGCGGCCATCTCGCTCTTTCGCAAGGGCTACAAATATCTCTTCGCCGTGCTGACGACGACCGATCAATATCTCAAAGGCGCTGTGGAGCTTGCCGCCGCGAGCGCGCCGGATTCGAAAAAGCTCAAGGTCGCGATGGCTTTCGAGAACGATCCCTTCTCGCAGGATGTGCGCGCCGGTGTTTCGGACGATGCGAAGCGTTTCGGCATGAAGGTCGTCGTCGATGACAAGCTGCCACCCGAGCTCAACGACATGTCGGCAACGCTCACCAAGGTGAAGCTGCTGAAGCCCGATCTGTTGATCGTGTCCGGTCATGAAAAGGGCGCGGCGACGGCGGTGCGCCAGATCGCGGACCAGCGGGTCAATGTCCCGATGCTCGCGATGACCCATTGCGACAGCGCGCAGATCGCCGAGAAGCTCGGCAAGATTGCCGAATATACGCTGTGCGGCGCGCAATGGGCTGCCTCGCTCACCTATTCGGACACGCTGTTCGGCAAGGCAAGCGATTACGCCGCGCTCTATCAGAAAACCTACAACGAGGCCGCGCCCTATCAGGCGGCGGAATCGAGCGCCGCCGTGCAGGTCTTCGCCGACGCCTTCGCGCGGGCGGGCAGCCTCGATCCAAAGGCGGTGCGCGACGCGTTGTCGAAGACGGACATCAAGACTTTTTACGGCCCCATCAAATTCGATGAGACCGGCAAAAACGTCGCCAAGCCGACTGTGATCCTTCAGGTGCAGGACGGCAAATATGTCGTCGTCTATCCCGAGAAGTGGGCGGAGGCGAAGCTTCGCACGCCGACACCCACCTGGGACAAAAGGTAAATCCTCAGCGTGTTCGATAATATCCTTCTTCTCGTCCAAAATCCGTCCTTCGCACTCGACGTCGTGCTGAACGGCATGCTGGTCGGCGCGATCTTCGCGCTGGCCGCTTATGGCATGTCGCTCGTCTGGGGTGTGCTCAACATCGTCAATATCGTGCAGGGCGAACTCGTCATGCTCGGCGGGTTCATCACTTTCGCCTTGGTGGAGCATGGCGTGCCTGCGCTGGTCAGCCTGCCGCTTGCTTGCGCCGCGATGTTCGTCGTCGGCTGGGGGCTCTATCGCACGGTGATCTTCCGCGTCGTCGACAAGGATCTTTTCATCTCGATCCTCGCAACCTTTGGCCTTTCCATCGTCATCCAGCAATTGACCAATACGGTCTTCGGCTCCGATGTGCGCAGCGTCGATACGGGCATGGGTTCGTTCTACATGCTGGACGGCAATGTTACCGTTGCCTGGATCAAGGTCGTCGCCTTCGCGCTGGCGCTGGTCACGGGCTTTGCGCTCTGGCTCTTTCTGCGTCATGCGCGACTTGGCCAGGCAATCCGCGCCACGGCGCAGAACCCGCGCGCGGCGCATATTCTCGGCATCGATACGGATCGCGTTTATGCACTGACCTACGGGCTCAACGCGGCGCTTTGCGGCGCGGCAGGAAGTCTCGCGGTCATGGCCTGGACCATTCACCCCTATATCGGCCTGCCTTATACGGTGCGCTCTTTCATGATCGTCGTCGTCGCCGGTCTCGGCAATGTCGGCGGCGTCGTCGCGGCGGGGCTAGGTCTTGGCGCCCTCGAAAACATGGCGGGCTTCGTTCTCGGCGCCGAATATCAGATCGCCTTTGTTTTTACGCTGATGGTGCTGATCCTTATCTGGCGCAACTGGCGCGCCTCGCGGCGCAGAACCTATCTCTCATGATCGAAAACATTCTCGATAGGATGCAGCGCATTCCCGAACCGGCGCTGCTTGTCGGCCTCGGGATTTTGTCGCTGGCCGCGCCGTTTATCGCGCCGGGTTTTGCGACACAGCTTGCCTTTCTCTGGTTGATGGTCGTGCTCTCCCAGACCTGGGACGTGCTCGGCGGGCAGATGGGTTATAATTCCTTCGGCAATATCGTCTTCTTCGGTATCGGTTGTTATGCCTGCGCGGTTGTGCAGCGTGATAGCGGCTTGCCTTACTATGAAGCGCTGGCGCTCGGGCTATGCGTTGCGGGGTTCGTCTCGCTTCTTTCCGCCTTGCTGTTCGGTGCCGCGCTGCTCGGCATTCGCGGACACTATTTCGCCATCGCGACGCTCGGCCTCGGCATTGCGGCGGGCGAAATCGCGGCGGGCTGGGATTACATCGGGGCTGGCTCCGGCATGGCGATGCCGCTTTATCCCGGCGCTCTCGGCCACCGCGAATTGTTTTTCTACTTCGTGATGTTCGGCATCGCGACGGCCTGCTTCTTCACTTTGCGCTGGCTCTACGCGACACGTTTCGGTTTGGCGATGAATGCCATCCGCGACGATGAAGACAAGGCGGAGGCGATGGGCCTGCGCACCACGACGATCAAGACCGTCGCCTGGTCGATCTCGGCGCTTTTTCTCGGCCTGGCGGGCGGCGTCACCGGCAACATGCTCGGCTTCATCGACCCGCGCGACGTTGCCTTTTCTGGCGCGACCTTCGGCGTCTGGATGGTGCTGATGGCGATCCTCGGCGGCAAGGGTACGCTTTGGGGACCTGTGATCGGCGCGGCGATCTTCCAGATCGCCAAGGAGCTTTTCTGGGTCTATCTGCTCGGCTGGCAGCGCGTCGCGCTCGGTCTGCTGATCGTCGCCATTGTTCTGTTCTTCCCGCAAGGCATCTTGGGCTGGGTCGCATCGAAGCGCCGCGCCGTCGCGGGAGGCGCGCTGTGAGCCTGCTTCTCGACGTGTGCGATGTAACGAAGCGATTTGGTGGTGTTGTCGCCAATGACGGCGTCTCGCTTCGAATAAGACAAGGCGAGATCGCCGGGCTGATCGGGCCGAACGGCTCGGGCAAGACCACTGTCTTCGGTTGCATCACCGGCGCTTTTCCCATCGATGGCGGTGAAGTCTATTTCGAAGGCAAGCCGATTTCACGTCTGCGCGTCGGCCCCATCGCGAGGGCCGGGCTTGTGCGCACCTATCAGCAGACGCGCGTCTACGGCGAGATGACCTGCATGGAGAACATGCAGATAAGCTCGCGCGACGCTCAGGGCAGCGTTTTGTCGCTACTGAAATTGCGCGCCCGCGGCGTCGATACACGGGCGAATGAGCTGCTGGATTTTGTGGGGCTGCACGAAAAGCGTTTGGATAAAGCGGGACGCTTGAGTTTCGGTCAGCAGAAGCTTCTCGAATTCGCCATGGCGCTGATGAGCGAGCCAAAGCTCCTGCTGCTCGACGAACCGACAGCAGGCATCAATCCGACGCTTATCAACGGCCTGATCGACCGCTTGAAGCGTGCCAATGAAGAACTGGGCGTGACGCTTCTCGTCATCGAACACAATATGCGGGTCATCATGAATCTCGCCCAGACCATCACCTGCCTCGCACATGGCAAGGTTCTGGCTTCGGGCACGCCCGCCGAAGTGCGCGACGATCCACGGGTGCTCGATGCTTATCTCGGAGCGCAATGATGGCCGATGATATCAAGCGCGCGAGCGGCTATGGCGAAGGCAACGTCGCGCCATCGATTTCGGCTGCCGATGTGGCGCGCGAGGCTGATGATTTCGGACCCGGCGTCACGCATGAGGGCGTTCTGGCGTTGGCCGGCGCCGATCCCATTCTTGAATTGCGCGACCTTTGCGCCGGTTATGGCGCGATGGAAATTCTGCATGGCGTCGATCTCGCCATCGGACGCGGCCGGAGCCTTTGTCTCGTGGGGCCAAATGGCGCGGGGAAATCGACGGTGCTGCATTCGATTTTCGGTTTCACGACAATCAAGGCCGGCACCATCATCGCGCTTGGCCGCGATGTCACGCATCTGACGCCCAGCGCCAAGCTCAGAGATGCGAAGATCGCCTATATCCTGCAGGACAATTCGATCTTCCCGGACATGACGGTCGAAGAAAATCTGCTGATGGGCGGCTATTTGCTCGCCGACCGCAGCAAGGCGAAAGAGGCCGCCGAGCGGGTCTTCGCGCGTTACGACCGTCTTGCGAAGCGCCGCCGTGAACGCGCGGGCATCTTGTCCGGCGGCGAGCGGCGGCTGCTCGAAATCAGCCGCGCCCTTATCATGGATCCGCAAGTGCTGCTGGTCGACGAACCTTCCATTGGACTCGAGCCGCGCATGATCGACATGGTGTTCGAAATTCTCGCCGATCTGCGCGACGGGCAAGGCAAGACCATCGTCATGGTCGAGCAGAACGCCCGCCGCGGACTCGAGTTTGCCGATATCGGCTATGTGATGGTGGCGGGCCGTGTGGCGCTTGCCGCCCCCGGCGCTGAGCTTCTCGACGATCCGAAGGTCGGCCGACTTTTCCTCGGCGCCTGAACAGCGAAGCGGCTCCGTGTGAGCGGGCCGCGCGAAAATCCCTATTTTTGGCCATAAATCTTGGGGAACCAGCGCTTCGCTGTCTCGTTTCTGAACGGATTATGAACGCGCGCCCCAGCATGGGTTCAGGACAAACGGGGCATTTTCGCACTCAAGGATCGATCTCCGGTCCCAATGCCAAGGAGGCAGACCATGAAAAAGTTTCTTGCGCTCGCCGGCGTCGCGGCGGCTCTCGCGATGGCGGCTCCCATGGCCGCTCAAGCGGACAGCTATAGCCATCGCCACATTGAACGCGACGGCCCGCGCGGCCACGTGTCGCGCGACGTTTATCGTCGTCATGATCGTGGCCCGGATTACCGCCAGATGCGCCGCCATGAATTCGGCCATTGGCGCCCCGGCCTCGAGCGCCAGCGCTATGGTCATTTCGGCCGCCCGGTTTTCTACGATCACTACTACCGGGTTCACGCGCGCGATTATCGCGGGCACCTCGTTTTGCTGACGGTGAACGCCTATACGGGCGCAATCATCTCCGTCCGTTAATCGAACATCCATGAAAAGCTCCGCTTCGGCGGGGCTTTTTTTGTCCTCTCCCATGAACGACGAATGAATATCGGCCCCAGCCTCGGTTCAGCCTCCATGCGTCATTCTTCATCCCAAGGATCGATATTCGATCCATTTTCGAAGGAGACTGAGATGAAGAAATTTCTCGCCATTGCCGGTGTCGCCACGATGCTTCTGGCCGCCGTGCCGCTCACCGCCGAAGCCGCGCCTTATAACAATCACGGCTCGTCGCACAGCTACAATAATGGCCATCACGGCCCGGTCGTCCGTCATCAGCAGACGCGTCGCGAATTCAGCCACTGGCGTCCGGGCCTCGAACGCTCGCATTATCGCGGCTTTTCGCATCCGGTCTACAACAACGGCTATTATCGCGTTCATGCCCGTGACAGCCACAATCGCCTGGGCTGCTGACGATCAGCGCGATTACCGGCGCGATCATCGCGTCGAGCTACTAGACTTCGTCGCATCATATGAAGAAGGCCTCGCTTCCGCGGGGCCTTTTTTCATGGCCGAAGTTTCAATCCACGGCCATCCGCTGAAAGACCCGTCGCCACATTGAATCGATAACCATGCCACGGGCAAGTGATGCAGCCATCGGCATCCGGTTCGACATGATCGAGCGGTGCGCCCATATGCGGACAGCGAAGCGTTGCGGAGGTTGCATCGCGTCGGGCATCGAGGGCCGTTTGCCGCGCCACCATCATCGCCTCGTCCTCGTCCCAGAGCTTTGTGTAAAGCCGTATGAGGTTCTGACCTGCTTTCGAGGCCTGCGTTTGGGTCAGATGCGGCAGATGAAACGCGACATCGACGCGAATTTTATGCGGCGCGAGTTCAGTGAGTTGTGTCCATATCTCGACGCCGGGAAGCGGACCTTCCAGCGTTCGGGAAACATAGCGGAGATTGGGACTGTCGATCGCCACCTCGATGACGGATTTTTGTTCAACGGCTGCGCCGACGCCCTTGGTGATCGCGCGCCAACCCCAGTCACCCTCCTCGTCGAGGCGACAATCGGAAAAGCTTTCAGCATGAAGCCAGGGTAAATGCTCCCAGTCGCGCACGTTTTCCCACGCGCGACTTATGCTCGCACCGATCTCGCGGCTATAGGTTGCTGCAATACGCATCGGCAGATTGTTCGGATTGACGCTTATGGCGTTCTGCTGGCGGGGCACCATGTTCAGGGCCTCATCGTTGTCGTGAAGGGTCCGAGCGCGACGGCGCGGCGCGGTTCGATCCAGTCGAGCCAGTCGCAAAGTCTTGGCCTTGTTTCGCGCGGATCGATCAACTCGTGCACGGAGAAGCCTTCGGCGCGCGGGAAGGGCGATTGGCCTGCGGCGAGCTTTTCCTCGAGCTCCTTGCGCAAGGCATCTGGGTCCGGCGCGGCGGCAATCTCGCGGGCGAAAGCGATGGCCACGCCGCCTTCCACGGGAAGCGCGCCGGTCGCAGCGCTTGGCCACGACAGAACGAAACCGCCGGGTCCGAAATGGGCCGCACCGGCGACGCCGAAGACCTTGTGAACGATGACGGAGGCCCATGGCACCCGGCTCTGCATGACCGCCGCGATGGCTGCTGTGCCATGGCGGATGGTCGCCGCCTTTTCCGAAGCCGAGCCGATCATGAAGCCGGGCTCATCGACAAAGGAGATAACGGGCAGATGGAAGGTGTTGCAGAAATCCGAGAAGCGCCGGAGTTTCTGCGCTGCCTCGGCAGTCATCGCGCCCGCGTAATACATGCAATCGCTCGCGATCACGCCGACGCTGACGCCGTTCAAACGAGCAAGGCCCGTGATGAGCGACGGTCCGAAGCGTTTGGTCATTTCGAAGAAAGAATCTTCGTCCATCACCGATTTGATGATCTTGCGCATGGCGAAGGGTTTGCGGCGGTCCTTCGGCACGATGGAAAGCAGCGCTTCGTCCATGCGGTCGCGATCATCCTTTGCTTCGAGACGCGGCGGCAGCGACCAGACATTATCGGGTACGTAGGAGAGAAAGCGCGCAATCTCGGCCAGCGCTTCGTCTTCACTTGCGACCACGTTGTCGATGACACCGCTTTTGGCGTGGACATCTGCGCCGCCGAGTTCTTCCTTGGTCAGTTTTTCCCCGAGCGCGCGTTCGACGACCTTGGGCCCGGCGATCAGGACCTGCGCGCTTTCGACCATCACGGAGAAATGCGAGGCGACGAGACGCGCGGCGGGCAGGCCGGCGACGGGTCCCATCGCGCCGGTCGCTACCGGAACTTCGCCGAGGACTTGCGCGACAGAGAGAAAGCGCGGCGTCGAAAAAACAGGATCGCCGAGAGGGCGCGCGGCTTTCTTCCCGCTCGATCCGGCGACGCTGCCGCCACCGCCTTCATGGAGGCGCACCAACGGCACCTTGTATTGCAGCGCCAGGTCTTCGGCATAGACGCTCTTGCGCAGGCCCGCCGGATTGGGCGAGCCGCCCTTGAGCGTGAAATCCTCGCCGCCGACGGCGATGCGCCTGCCGCTGAGTGTCGCAAAGCCGAGTACGTAATTTCCGGGCTCGAAGTCGATGAGATTGCCGTCCTCGTCGAAATGAGGAACGCCCGCGCCTTGGCCGAGTTCGCGGAAGCTGCCGCCATCGGTCAGGCGCTCGATGCGCTCGCGGATTGTCAGGCGGCCTTTCTCGTGCTGACGGCGAACGGCGTCCTCGCCGCCCTGACGCAGGGCCAGTTCGCGCCGCCGCCTGATTTCGTCCGTTTCCTTTTCCCAGCTCATTCCGGCTTTCCATGTCGTTTCGCAGACCCTAAAGGGCTCCCAAGGGGATGGCAAAGACGTTGAGTGGCGGCGCACAAGGTGGTGATATGGTCGGAGAAACGAGAACGAATCCCATGACGAAGCCCGCTGAAGCCGCAAAGGCCGTCGCCGAGATCACCGACCTCCTGCGCGCCGCGATGGCGCGGGATGTTTCGCTCGGCGCCAAGCTCAAATTCGTCTATCCGGGTGCCGGCGTGGTGATGGTCGACGGCAGCAAGAGGCCCAACGAAGTTCACAATCGCGATGAGCAGGCCGACTGTACCGTGCAGATCGAGCCGGTGCTGCATCTCCAGATGCTGCGTCTGGAAGCCGACCAGACGCTCGCCTTTCGGCAGGGGAAGATGCGCATTTCCGGCGATGTCGCGGTCGCCATTCGGCTTGGGCCGCTGGTACTGAAAACAATCAATCAGGGCCGATCTTGAGCGAAGAAATTTTGAGCGCGCCCGTCGTCCTCATTCCAGAAAATCCAATGCCGCGCGGCGGGCAGGCGCGCTGGATCACAGCGAGCGACGGCGTGCGCTTGCGCGTCATCGCCTGGCCGCCTGAAGCTGCGGGTCTTGCGCATGCGCGCGGCACGGTTTTCGTTTTCGGCGGCCGGACGGAATTTGCCGAGAAATATTTCGAGGTCGTTGGCGAATTGCTGGCGCGCGGCTTTGCCGTCGCCACCGTCGATTGGCGCGGACAGGGGCTCTCCGACCGGGCGCTGGCCGATCCGCGCAAGGGACATGTCGGCAATTTTGCCGATTTCGAGCGCGACATCTCAGCCTTCATGGGTGAGGTTGCGCCCGCCTTGCCAAGGCCCTGGATCGCGCTGGCTCATTCCATGGGCGGCAATGTGCTGATGCGCGCCTTGCACGATCATCCTGAATGGTTTTCGGCCTGCGTGCTGTCGGCGCCGATGCTGGGCTTGCGGTTGGGCAGCGCTTTTGCCGCCAATCTGGCGCGCGCGGTCGCGTTTTCGGGCTCCATGCTCGGTTTTGGCTCACGCTATTTGCCGGGCGGCACAGCGAAAGCCGCCGATGAAGTGCCCTTCAGCGAGAATATTCTGACGCATGACGAGCGGCGCTATGCCGTCTATCAGGCGCTGGTTCGCGCCGAGCCGAAGCTCGGGCTCGGTGCCTCGACGCTGGGCTGGTTGTTTGCCGCATTCCGCTCGATCAAGGCCGCGGCGTCGCCGGCCTATCTCGCGGCCATCAAGGTGCCGGTGCTGATTGCGCTGGCGGAAGAAGACGGGCTGATCGATCGGTCATCGCTTCAGTTTGCCGCTCAGCATTTGCCGCAGGGCGAACTCGTCACCATTGAACACGCGCGCCATGAGATATTGATCGAGACGGATCCATGCCGCGCCAAATTCTGGGCAGCCTTCGACGATTTCATCGCGCGCCATGTGGCTTCAAACGGCCTTTGAGAGAATGTCCAGCGCAGCCGCATGAAGCTCCGGCGTGGCGGCGGCGACAACGTGGCCGCCCATTTGCGGATCGCCGCCGGTCCAGCTCGTGACGATGCCTCCGGCATTTTCGATAACCGGAATCAGCGCCTGAATATCGTAAGGCTGGAGCGAAGATTCGACGACGAGGTCGAGCGTGCCCGCCGCGAGAAGGGCGTAGAAATAACAATCCCCGCCGAAGCGGCGCAAACGTACCTTCGCGCTGATCTCGCGAAAGGCGGCGCGCTCACTATCTTTCTTGAACATGCCCGGGTCGGTGTTGCCGAGCAGCGCCTCTTCGAGTTTCGTGCAACCGCTTGTCTTCAGCGGAAATGTGCCACGCGGGCCGCGGAGCTCGGAACCGCCCGGACGGCCGATGAAACGCTCGCCGATATAGGGTTGGTCCATAACGCCGATGACGGGTTTTACACCGTCGTTGAGCGCGATCAATGTTCCCCAGAGGGGCACGCCGGAGATGAAGGAGCGCGTGCCGTCGATTGGATCGATAACCCAATAGAGCGGGCTCGTGCCCGTCTCGCGCCCATGTTCCTCGCCGTAGATGCCGTGCGTCGGGTAATGTGTGCCGATCAAGTTTCGGATCGCCTGTTCGGCATCGCGATCCGCCGCCGTTACGGGATCGAAAGCGTAGTCGCCATGCTTGTTGTCAACCGCGAGGCCGGAGCGGAAATGCGGCAGCGTCACTTCCGCCGCCGCGTCGGCGAGGCGGAGAGCAAAGGTTGAAAGCTCGTCGATTTCGGCGGGCGTCAGCATGGAAACCTCTTTGATGCGAGCCGCATCATGTAATGGCCGCGTTGCCTAGTCCAGTCTGTAGACGCGCTTTGCCGTGTCATGGAACAGCGCCGCCTTTTCCTCCGCGTTGAAATCCTTCGCGATTTTCTTGAAGGCGTTCCAGAGCACGGGATAGGAGCAAGAGAGCTTGTCGACCGGAAAATTGCTTTCGAACATGCAACGGTCGGGACCGAACGCGTCGATGGTGTGCAGATAATAATCCTGCGTTGCCGCGACGAGTTCGTCGGAGGTTGGTGGCGTCGTGCGTTTGTGCCAATCGAAGCCGTTCACGGCCATGTTGATGCCACCAATCTTGGCGACGACATTCGGGCATTCGGAGAGATCGACGATATCCTTCATCCATTGCGCGAAAATTTCCGAACGCTTGCCTTCATGCGGTCCAATGCCGAGCGGGCCGCCGAAGTGGTCGAGGATGATCGTCGTCTCGGGAAAGGCGCGGGCAAGCGAGGTCAATTCGGAAATCTGGTGATGAAAAAGCCAGGCATCGAAGCTCAGCCCGTAACTGCTCAGTTTCGCAAAACCTTCGCGGAATTTCGCTTCGCCAAAAAGAAATTTCGGCGGGTTGGTATGCGTTGGGCGCACCTCGTCGCTGTCATCGAAGGCGGAAGCGTGGCGAATACCGCGAAAGCGATCCGGCGCGGCGATGATATGGGCCTCGAGAACTTCTTCGACCGCCGCACCAAGTGCGAGATCGGCAAAGCCGACGATGCCCTTGCAGGCGCGCATCTCGCCGTAGAGTCCGCTGGCCGATTGGGCCGCGATGCCGTTGACGAACTCCGTTTCGCCAACCGGCTTCAGATGCTCCGGTCCTTCGGCGCGGTACATCGCCGTGCATTCGACGAAGACGGTGGCGCGGATGTTATGGCCGGTACCTGTGTCCGCGTTTAGTTCATCCAGCATGTAGCGCGAGCCGGGGAAATCCCAGAGGTGATGATGTGGATCGATGATCGGCAGGCCGGGCTCGATGATGTCTTCGCTGACTTTGCCGAGCCATTCGTCGTTGGTCGCCATGATCTCTCTCCCAATTGTTTTGAGGAGAGTGGCATTGCATTGCGGCAGAGACAACCGGCGCAAAAGACCGCCACAAAAAGAAATGGCCGCGACGAGCGCGGCCATTCCAGTGATTTGCGGTGCAGGGATCAGCCTGCCATGGAGCGGGCATATTTCTTGCGATCGTTCGGATCGAGGTAACGCTTGCGCAGACGGATCGATTTCGGCGTCACTTCAACGAGTTCGTCGGGTCCGATATAGGCAATGGCCTGTTCGAGCGTCAGCGGGCGCGGCGGTGTCAGGCGCACGGCTTCGTCTTTCGACGTCGTGCGAATGTTCGTCAGCTGCTTGGCTTTGAGCGGGTTCACTTCCAGATCGTCGGGACGGGCGTTTTCGCCGATGATCATGCCCTTATAGACCTTCTCGCCGGGCGAGATGAAGAGCGTGCCGCGTTCTTCGATGTACCAGAGACCGTAAGGCACGGCGTCGCCGTCGCCCGTCGAGATCAGCACGCCGTTGCGGCGGCCGTCGATTTCGCCACGGAAGGGCTCGTAGGCTTTGAACAGGCGGTTCATCACGCCCGTACCGCGCGTGTCGGTCAGGAATTCACCGTGATAGCCGATCAGGCCGCGCGAAGGGCAATGGAAAATGATGCGCGTTTTTCCTGCGCCGGTCGGGCGCATGTCGACCATGTCGCCTTTGCGGGCGGCCATCTTTTCGATGACGACGCCGGAGAATTCATCGTCCACGTCGATTGTGGCTTCTTCGATGGGTTCAAGGCGCTTGCCGTTCTCG
The DNA here is from genome assembly GCA_036499025.1 of Parvibaculum sp. Lineage (GTDB taxonomy): Bacteria > Pseudomonadota > Alphaproteobacteria > Parvibaculales > Parvibaculaceae > Parvibaculum. The sequence continues at coordinate 41,330 of DASYEM010000061.1, forward strand.
TCTTCCTTGAAGAGAACGCGCGGACGCGAGATGCCGAGTTCGAAGCCGTCGCGACGCATCGTTTCGATGAGCACGCCGAGCTGCAATTCGCCGCGACCGGCCACATCGAAAGCGTCGCCGCTTTCGCTGTCGGACACGCGGATCGCCACGTTGCTTTCGGCTTCGCGGAGCAGACGGTCGCGGATGACGCGCGACTGAACCTTGGAACCTTCGCGACCGGCGAGCGGGCTGTCATTGATCGAAACGGTGATCGACAGCGTCGGCGGATCAATCGGCAGGGCCTTGAGCGGCTCGCTCACCGTGGCATCGCAGATCGTGTCGGCAACCGTTCCTTGCGTCAGTCCGGCAATGGCGACGATGTCGCCCGCCATGGCTTCTTCGACCGGAATGCGCTGAATACCGCGATAGGCCAGAACTTTGCTGATGCGGCCTTTTTCAACAACGCCGTCGCCCTTGCGCAGAACCTGCACAGCGGTGTTGGTTCTCGCCACGCCTTTTTCGATCTTGCCGGTCAGAATGCGGCCGAGATAAGGATCGTTTTCGATTGTGGTGACGAGCATCGCGAAAGGCTCGTCTTTCGAGCCGTCGGTCGCCGCCGTGGGTTCGTGGAAATAAGAAACGATCTTGTTGAACAGAACCTTCAGGCCGTTGTCCTTGGCGTCTGGCGCGTTCAGATCTTCGCAGGCCCAACCCTGACGGGCAGCGGCGAAGATGCAAGGGAAGTCGAGTTGCTCATCCGTCGCGCCAAGGGCTGCGAAAAGGTCGAAAGCCTCGATATGGACTTCATCGGGGCGGCCATCTGGACGATCCACCTTGTTGACGAGCACGATCGGGCGCAGGCCGAGGGCCAAAGCCTTCGATGTCACGAACTTCGTCTGAGGCATCGGGCCTTCAGCCGCATCCACGAGAAGCACGACGCCATCGACCATGGAGAGGATGCGTTCGACTTCGCCGCCGAAGTCGGCATGGCCGGGGGTATCGATGATGTTGATGCGCGTGTGCACGCCATTTTCATCAACCCAGTCGACGCTGGTCGGCTTTGCCAGAATGGTGATGCCGCGTTCCCGCTCCAGATCATTGGAGTCCATCACGCGTTCCGCCACCTGCTGGTTTTCACGGAACGTGCCGGACTGGCGCAGGAGCTGGTCAACGAGGGTCGTTTTCCCATGGTCAACATGGGCGATGATCGCGATATTACGAAGGGACATATTTTCCGCCGGGGTCATGTGGGCCGGCAGCGCGGGAAATCACGCGCGAGGGCGGCCAAAGCTCGGCGCCTTATATATCGGACACCCGCCCCGCCACAAGGGGCAGATATATATGAGGGCCTGCGGAAGGTTAACCCTTTCGCAGGCCCGTCCATTTTCCGCCGAATTGCCTATTTCCTGACCGCTTCGGTCGAAATCGCGAGCGTCACCTCGTCGCCGATGGCCGGGACATAGGTTGTTATGCCGAAATCAGAGCGCTTCAGCTTGCCGATGGCCGAAAAACCGGCCACCTGGCGTGTCTTGTCCATGGGGCTCGGGCCTGCCTTGTTGAGCTTGACGATGAGACCCAGAGGCCTGGTGACGCCATGCAGCGTCAGGTCGCCGGTGACGGTCGCCGTGTCCTTGCCCGTGAGCTCCACCTTGGTCGATTTGAAAATCATGGTCGGATACTTGGCGACATCAAGGAAATCCTTGCCCTTCACATGCGCGTCGCGATCGTCATTGGCCGTATCGAGGCTCGCGGTCTGGACTGTGATATCGACCTTGCTGGCGGCGGGCTTGGCCTCGTCGAGCGTCAGCGTGCCGGCGACATTCTTGAAGACGCCATAGGTTTGGGAAAAGCCCAGATGGCTGATCGTGAAGCCGACATGGGTATGCGTCCCGTCGATCTCGTATTCGTCTGCGTGAGCGAATGAGCTGAGCGTAAGCGCGGCAACAGATGCAATCGCGATGGCCAGGGATCTCATGGTGAAGCCTCCTGAAAGCTTTGGGGAGGCCGATTTGAAGGCAGTTCTCAGCGCGACTCAAGCGCGGCTTCGCCGTGCAGACGTTTCTCGGGCAACGGCCGCATGTCGTCTTCCAGCGCCAGATTGGAAAGAAATTGGCGGGTGCAGGCGTCCCAGGAGAAGGTCAGGGCGAAGTCTCGCGCCTCGCTGCGGTGAATATGGATCGCGCGCAGGCAGGCGGCTTTCAAGTCTTCGTCGAGCGCCGCCGCCGGATTGGCGCCGATGACATCGAGAGGACCCTGCACAGGATAGGCGGCGACGGGCGTGCCGGAGGCCAGCGCTTCGATCAACACGAGGCCGAAAGTGTCGGTGCGGCTGGGAAAGACGAAACAATCCGCCGCCGCATAAGCCCTGGCGAGGTCCTCGCCAAACAAAGCCCCGGCGAAATGGACGTCTGGATAGCGTTTGCGCAAATGTTCCAGACGCGGGCCTTCGCCGACGATCATTTTTGTGCCGGCCAGATCCGTTTCGAGAAAGGCTTCGATGTTTTTTTCGACGGCCACGCGACCGACATAGAGATAAACGGGGCGCGTGAGACCGAGGTAGTGCTCGCCTTGCAATTCGGAGCGCGGGCGAAACATTTCGGTATCGACGCCGCGCGACCAGATCGAGGGCTTGCCGAAGCCGCGCTCTTCCAGCTCTGTCTGGAGAGACTTCGTCGCCACCATGATCGTCGTGGCGCGCGAGTGGAACCAGCGCAGAAAGGCATAGCTCCAGCGCAGCGGGAAGCCGGTGCGGGCGTGAAGATATTCGCCGAAACGGGTGTGGAACGAGGTTGAGAAGGGCAGGCGTCGCTTCAGACAATAATTGCGGGCGGCGAGGCCCAGCGGCCCTTCGGTGGCGATATGGATGGCATTGGGATTTGCCTCTTCGATCATGCGCGCGAGGCGGCGACCGGGAAAGAGGGCGAGGCGGATTTCGGGATAGGTCGGCATCGGGATGGTGACGAAACGATCCGGCGTGATCGAGATCACTTCATGGCCCATTGCCGTCAGATGGGATTTCAATTCGCCCAGTGTGCGAACGACGCCGTTCACTTGCGGCGGCGCGGCGTCGGAGACGACGACGATCCGAAGCCGCAGTCCCGCACGACCGAGGGCGGGGTCCGCCACTTGATAAGTTTTGCGCATGAACATCATCAGGCGGCGTTCAACACGTCGGCATCGTCATGCTCAAGCTCCGTCTCGCCTTCGCCTGCTTGCGTTTCCCATGAAAAACGCTGCCAGGTCAGAATGCTGAGTTCGCCCGCTTCGTCTTCGGCCAGCGCCGTGCAGCTTTCAACCCAATCGCCGTCGTTGCAGTAGAGAATACCGTCGATGTCGCGCATTTCCGCGTGATGGATATGGCCGCAGATGACACCGTCAACGCCGCGAGCGCGGGCTTCGCGGGCGACCGCCACTTCATAGCTTGAGATGAATTCGACGGCGTTTTTGACTCTGTGCTTCAGCCAGGACGAAAGCGACCAGTAAGGCATGCCCAGAGCGCGGCGGATTTCATGCAGCCAGTTGTTGAGCCACAGCGCCAGTTCATAGGCGCGGTCGCCAAGATGCGCGAGCCATTTGGCATATTTGACGACGCCGTCGAACTGGTCGCCATGAATGACAAGGAAACGTCGCCCATCGACCGTTTCGTGGATCGCATCGGCCAGCACATCGACGCCGCCGAAATTGAGGCCGGTGTAGTCACGCAACGCTTCGTCGTGATTGCCGGGGATATAGATCACATTGGCGGCTTTGCGCGCCTTGCGCAGCAGTTCCTGCACCACGGCGTTATGCGAAGCCGACCAGTACCATGAGCGCTTCAGCCGCCATCCGTCGATGATGTCGCCGACGAGGTAGATCGTCTCGGCATCGTTGTGACGTAAAAAATCGAGCAGAAGTTCGGCTTTGCAGCCGGGAGTGCCGAGATGGATATCGGAAAGAAAAAGCGTGCGGTGACGTTTGCGGTGCTTCGGGCGCGGGCCTGTCAGCCGCTCATCGAGATTGCCGCGCCGCGAACGCAGGCGGCCTTTGTCCTTTTTGCCGGGGACGCTCGTGTCTTTCGATACGGGCGACATGGGCGAGGCGAGGTCGGATTGCGCCGAACCGGGGCAGGCCATTGTGGCTTCGAGTGTCGTCATGTCCTCAACGATCATTCGTCTACAGATCAACCGCCGCCGCTCGTCAGCCGGATCGTTTGCCGCTATAAGCGGTGGCGCCTGATCTTCCTGCCGCCATATAAGGGTGTTGTGGACAAGGTCTCGTGACGGTTCGATGACAGTTTCAAGACACCTGCCGGGAGTACATCGTGGCTTTACGCCATTCCATCCACATTATTCTCAACCCTGTCGCAGGCGCGCGCCGTCCCGGTCTCCTTCATGCTGTGGTCGCTTGCCTTGAGCGCGCGGGTTCTGCGGTGACCGTCGAGGAGACGAAAGGACCGGGCGATGCGACGCTTCTCGCACAGCGCGTGGCGGCGCGTGGCGAAGCCGACGTCATTGTCGCCGCCGGCGGGGACGGCACCATCAATGAGGTGGCTCGCGGCCTTCTCGGACAGGGCGTGCCGCTTGGCATTATTCCGCTCGGCACGGCCAATGTGCTGGCGATCGAACTCGGGCTGAAGGCGCGGGCGGGCGATATCGCCGACATGTTGCTGACAGGTCCGGCGCATCTCATCGGTACGGGCCTCATTGAGGGCCGCATCTTTTTGATGATGGTCGGCATCGGCTTCGACGGCGTCGTCGTTCATGCCATCAATCCCCGCCTGAAGAAACTATGGGGCAAAGGCGCTTTCGTCTGGGCGGGCATCAAGGAATGGCTGCGGGGGCCGGGGCGCGACATTCATCTGATCGTCGATGGCCGTGAGAGGCGTGCCGCCTGGGCTATCGCGATCAACGGGCGATATTTTGCCGGGCCTTACGTGCTGTCGCAGACGGGCGATATTTCGCAGCCTGGGCTGACGCTTTTTCTTTTCCGAAATGGAGGCCGCTTTGCGCTGGTGCGTTATCTGATCGCGCTCGGGCTTGGCCGCGTCGAAAAGCTTGCCGATGTCGAGGTGCTGCCTGCACGCTACATCAGGATCGTTTCGCCTGAAGGTCTTGAGGTCGAGGTCGATGGCGATGCGCGTGGCTTCTTGCCACAGACCATAGAGCAGGGAACGCAGATATTGCGTCTCGTCGTTCCGGCGGGATCGAAAGTTTAGAGGTTCGGGGAGGCGTCCGCGAGAACCGTCGGCGCAGCACGCGGCGTGTCGATGACGCGTGGGGCCGTCTGTTGCGTTTTCTGCGTGGCGGCGAAGTCGTCATCGGCAATCGACAGGCGAAGGCCGACGGTAGCTACCGCCGTTTCGCGCACTGTGCTGGTTACATCGCCGTCGAGCACCATCGGCGCCGGGCGGGCTTGACTGGCGACAACAACCGTTTCGACCGGCGTTTCGGCCACAGCCTGTACCGGCAATTCACGCGTCGGCGCATCGGCCTGCGCGATGGCTTCCGCCTTCAACCGACGGGCGAGCGCTGCGATGCGGGTGTGCTCGTCCGTCCAGACGCCGATGACACGGGCGAAATAGGGCGCGTTGCGCGTCTTCGACTGCGAATGATAGGTCGCGATGGCTTCCGGCCATGAATCGGTACGCTCGTGGAGCGTCTTCAGAAACTTCGCGCCATAGGTGACGTTGGCGGCGGGATCGAAAGCTTCGTTGAGATCGGCGAATGCATCGGGATGGTAGCGCAGGTTGATCTGCATGCAGCCGACGTCGATGCTGCGGACGCCTTCCTTGAGCAGACGGCGCGTCGCGGCGATCGCGTCTTTCTTTGTCTTGAAATAGAAAGACTGGCCTTCGGCATTGATTGTCCAGGGCCACGGGCGCGGTTTGCGCAGCTCGGGATTGAGGCGGCCCGATTCGACCATGGCCACCGAGAAGAGCAGGGCGCGTGGCATCTTGTGCGCGGCTTCGATCAGCACCGTCGCGCGTTCGCAATAGGTCCAGGGCGAGGGCTTGGCGAGGGCGGACGAGATTTCGGTTGTCGGGCGTTGGGTCTGGGACAGGGCGAGGGTCGGCGCAACCGCCAGCGCAAGGCCCATCGCGGCGGCTATGCGCCACCCGATGACCGGTTTTGCCGTGGCAGTTTCAGATTTTTTGCCCGTCACTCTCAGCATCCATTGCCCCTGCGGTCCCCGCTCATGACGGGGCCCTTGCCCGGCCGGGAATCGTTGGCTGGGCGTCTCTATTCTGCACAAGGGTTCTTAAGGAAAGTTTGCGGACCGGGAAGCGGCGGGGGTGCGACAATTTCGCTGCGGCGCACCCTTCAGGGGTGAAATGAAAATAGTTTGTTATTT
>DASYEM010000062.1:0-3585 GCA_036499025.1 Parvibaculum sp.
GCTTCAGATGCCGCCTTTTGGCTTCAGGACCTGACGTCCGCGATACATGCCGCTCTTCAGATCGACATGATGGGGGCGATGCAGCTCGCCCGAATCCGGGTTCTCGACATAGGTCGGCTGCTTCAGCGCATCGGCCGAACGGCGCATGCCGCGCTTGGAGGGCGATGTTTTCCTTTTAGGAACGGCCATGTCTTCAGACTCCGGTCTGGCAAAACCCCGGAGGTCCCTTGGATAAGGGCGCCGCTGCGAGGCTTTGGAAATTCTATAATGAGCCGCAAAGCGGCCTGTTGGCGGGCCTTATACAGGCAAAAAGGAGCAGAAGTCCACCTGCTTTCGGCAAACGCCTGCCGCTCTTAATGGACCTCGATGACGGCGCAACGCGATTCCGAGACCCCGACCCTGGCGCAGGCGGCTTTGGCCGAATTGACCGATGCAAAATTCCCCATGCGAACCCTGTGGAATGTGCCGTCGCCCTGCGGAGAGATGGTTTCGATCTTGAGCTTATTGCTGCGTTCGAGCGCCGGTTCGGCTCTCGCAAGGTCAAGATAGCGCCGCGTCGCCTCGTCGATGGAGCCATAGGAGCCCAAAGCCACGTAATAGCTGGATTTGCGCGCCACGGGCCGCGTGGCGGGCCGGACGATGGAGCCGGTGACGATATCGTCGTTCGGGTCGATCACGGGCGCGCTCTGCGTCTCGCGCACGAGTTCGGCCATGGCGCCGCGGTCATATGTTTCGGATGCCTCGGCGCGATGGATCGGGCGCTCGCGATGCACGACGAAGAGCGCAACGCAGCCTGCGATGATAAAGAGCCAGAAGTACTCGCTACGCTTTGACCTGTTCATGGCCGTTCCCTCCGAAGAATCCCGCCTTGTCGGGATAAGGAGAGGCTAGGCCTGGCTTGGTTAACGTGTGTTTAAATTTGGCACACACTTAACATCCAATCACGCAGCAATCGCCTTTTCGGCCGGCAGATAGGCGACACCAAGGGCGTCGGAAACCGCCTTGTAGGTGATCTTGCCTTTGAAGACGTTGAGACCGGCCATCAGATGCGGATTGTCGGCAAGCGCCTTCGCGTAGCCCTTGTCGGCAAGCGCCAGCGTAAACGGCAGGGTGGCGTTGTTGAGCGCGAAGGTCGAAGTGCGCGCCACCGCGCCCGGCATATTGGCCACGCAATAATGGACGACGTCGTGCTTGATATAGGTCGGCTCGGCATGGGTCGTCGCGTGCGAGGTGGCAAAGCAACCGCCCTGATCGATGGCGATATCGACGAGGACGGAGCCCTTCTTCATCTTCTTGACCATGTCTTCCGAAACGAGCTTGGGCGCGGCGGCGCCCGGCACCAGCACCGCGCCGATGACGAGATCGGCGCCGAGCACATATTCCTCGATCGCATCGACGGTCGAATAGATGGTGTTGAGCTTCGGCCCGAATTGCAGATCGAGATCGTAGAGACGATGCAGGTTGAGATCGATGACGGTGACATGGGCTTCAAGACCCATCGCCATGCGCGCCGCGTTCATGCCCGATACGCCGCCGCCGAGAATGACGACTTTGGCGGCGGGCACGCCCGGAACGCCGCCGAGCAGCATGCCGCGCCCGCCTTGCGCGATTTCCAGCGAATGTGCGCCGGCCTGAATGGACATGCGGCCCGCGACTTCCGACATGGGGGCCAGAAGCGGCAAGCCGCCGCGCGCATCCGTCACCGTCTCGTAAGCAATCGCGATCGCGCCGGACTCGACAAGGCCGCGCGCCTGTTCGGGATCGGGCGCGAGATGCAGATAGGTGAAGAGCAACTGGCCTTCGCGCAGCATCTTCCATTCCTGCGGCTGCGGCTCCTTCACCTTCACGACCATGTCGGCTTTTGCAAAAACTTCTTCGGCGCTATCGACGAGCTTCGCGCCAGCCGCCTTATATTGTTCGTCGAGAAGACCGATGGCGAAGCCCGCATTCTTCTGCACATAGACTTCATGCCCGTGATGCACGGCCTCGCGCACGGCGGACGGCGTCATGCCGACCCGGTATTCGTGAACCTTGATTTCCTTGGGAACACCGATGCGCATGGGAGACCTCTTCACTTGGCGATGCCGGGGAGCGGCCCATGAATGCTACTGCCGCAACGATGACGTTCCAATATCCCGCTTGGGATGGATTTGGCGCGAGCGTTTAATATACTAAGCGAAAAGGGCCTCGTTCCGTTTGATTGCCGGTCATCGCGGATGCTAAAACGTCAGGCATGTCGCATATTTTCAACGCATCCCTCCGCAACGCGCTTACCGCGCGCCTCTCGACTTTTGACCGGCTGCCGACCGCGCAAAGCGAATTGAAACGCGCCGCCGTGGCGATCACCATCGTCCCGCAGGAGACGACGGCGCATTTTCTGCTGACGCGCCGCGCGCCGAAGCTCAACGCCCATGCCGGACAATGGGCGCTGCCCGGCGGCAGGCTGGACGCCGGCGAAACCGTCGTCGAAGCCGCATTGCGCGAACTCGAGGAAGAAGTAAGCCTTGCACCGCAGGCGTCGGATGTGCTGGGCACGCTTGACGACTACCCGACGCGGTCGGGTTATCTCATCACGCCGGTGATCGTCTGGGCGGAAAATCTCGACGGCATGAAACCAAATCCCGGCGAAGTCGCCTCGATCCATCCCTTCGCGCTCACCGAACTGGAGCGCGCGGATTCGCCGATTTTCCTGACCATTCCCGAAAGCGAGAAGCCCGTCATTCGCCTGCTGCTTGGCGAGAGCGGACACATTCACGCACCGACGGCGGCGATGCTTTATCAGTTTGCGGAAGTCGCCTTGCGAGGCCGCACAACCCGCGTCACCGATTATGAGCAACCGGTCTGGGCCTGGAAATAGGGCTCGCAATCCACACGGAAATCGCCCGGATCCCGTGAGAGATCGAGCGAAAGCCTGCCGGAAACGCGCCGTCTATCTTCGAGCCGTGCGCGGCGATCACCGTCAATCATGGTCGGGCGTCTCAGGCGGGATGAAAGTGACGGATACCCCCGCCCTTCTCTTCCCAGCGCGCGTGAAAAAACAATATCACCGCATTGATGGACGGCTCGACCAGCGCGACGCCGAGGGCGACGGCGGCCTGACCCGTCAACGCATAGGCGACGGCCAATCCGACGATGAAATGGACGACCGAGAAAGCGACCGCCTTTTTGAATGCACGCATGACGACCTCCTGGTCATTCTGAATTGCGAATGATTATCATTTAAAGCTGGAGGGCGGCTTCGTCAAGGTCCGCGCGGGGTTTTATTTCAGGCCGTTGAGGCCAGGTTTCATCAACCCTCTCCCCTCATCCTGAGGAGCATTCGCATCGCGAATGCGTCTTGAAGGACGAGGCCCGTGAGCGCAATGGCCTCGTCCTTCGAGACGGCGCTAACGCGCCTCCTCAGGATGAGGAGGTTGGTCTTCCCGTCGATCCGCTCTAAACCACCGTCAGGATCAGCGGCCCGTTCCGGGTGACGACGAGGCTGTGCTCGTATTGAACGGTCGGCGCGGGACGATCCGCGATGAGCGTCCAGCCGTCATCGGTGTCTTGCGCATGGCTCGCGCCGCAGGACAGAAACGGCTCGAT
>DASYEM010000063.1:0-1888 GCA_036499025.1 Parvibaculum sp.
ATCCAGATGGCGCGGCGTTCGCATGTTTCGCCCTCGCGCTTCCTGATGCCCATGGCCTTCGGCGCGCTGCTCGGCGGGCTGATGACCCAGATCGGCACCTCGCCCAACATCATCGTTTCGCGCCTGCGCGGCGAGATGATCGGCCATCCCTTCACCATGTTCGACTTCACGCCCGTCGGCATGATCCTGACCGCTGTCGGCCTGGTCTTCCTCACCCTCTTCTATCGCTTGCTGCCCGAGCGTCAGGGGCTCTCCGGCACGATGGACGAGGCGCTGGAAATCGACAACTACACGACCGAAGCCGAAGTGACATCCGAATCCTCCGTGCTCGACAAGACGGTGGCCGACCTTCATGCCTTGTCCGAAGGCGGGGCTTTGGTCACGGCCATCATGCGCGGCGGCGACCGGCGCTCGAAGCCGTTGCCCGACGCCTTGCTTCAACGTGGCGACATTTTGCTGATCGAAGGCGACCCGCAGGCACTTGACCGCGCGATCACTGGCGGCAAGCTCAAGCTCCATGCCAACGACAAGAGAAAGCAGAAAGAGCCAACCGAGCCTGGCGAAGAAATCGGCGCCATCGAAGCCGTCATCGGTGAAACCTCGCCGCTGATCGGCATGACCGCGCAAAATCTCGCCATGTCGGAACGCTTCGGCGTCAATCTTCTGGCGGTGAGCCGCACCGGCCAGCGGATCACCGAAAGGCTGGGCGAGGTCATCCTGCGTTTCGGCGACGTGCTGGTCTTGCAAGGCGATCTGAAACGCCTGCCCGAAAGGCTGCGCGAATTCGGCTGCCTGCCGCTTGCCGAACGCACCATCCGTCTCGGCGACATGCGCATCGCCATCGTGCCGATCCTGATCCTCGTCACCGCGATGGGGCTCACGGCTTTCGGCGTGTTGCCGGTCGCCATCGCCTTTTTCGCCGCCGCCGTCGCCATGGTGCTCTTCAAGACGCTGCCGCTGCGCGAGGCCTATGACTCCGTCGAATGGCCGATCCTCATCATGCTGGCGGCGCTGATCCCGGTCAGCGAATCCCTAAGCTCGACGGGCGGCACGGTGCTGATCGCGGATTGGCTTTCGCATATCGCGAAACAACTTCCGCCTTATGGCGCGCTGGCGCTGATCCTCGTCGCCGCGATGGCGGTAACGCCCTTTCTCAACAATGCGGCAACCGTGCTTGTCATGGCGCCCATCGCGGCAACCTTCGCCACCCAGCTCGGCTTCCGCCCCGATGCTTTTCTGATGGCGGTCGCCATCGGCGCGGGCTGCGATTTCCTGACGCCCATCGGACATCAATGCAATACGCTGGTGATGGGACCGGGCGGGTATAAATTCGGCGACTATGCGCGGCTCGGCCTGCCGCTCTCGTTTCTGGTCGTCGCGGTCGGTGTGCCCGCGATCATGTATTTCTGGCCGCTCAGCTAATCCATATAGACGATCTTCACGACCTCGATGGTCTCGAGGCCTGTCGGCGTCTTGATCTCCACCGCGTCGCCCTCCTCCGCCTTCAGCAGCGCGCGGGCGATGGGTGAAATCCAGCTCACTTCGTCGCGGTCTATATCCGCTTCGTCAACACCGACGATACGGATCGTCTTTTCCTCTCCCGCTTCGTTTTCATACGTGACGGTCGCACCGAAAAACACCTTGTCGCGATTTTTCTGCTGCGCCGGATCGACGACCTCCGCGATTTCGAGCCGCTTGCCGAGAAAGCGTATGCGCCGGTCGATCTCGCGCAGCCGCTTCTTGCCGTAAATATAATCGCCATTCTCCGAGCGGTCGCCGTTGCCTGCCGCCCATGTGACCGTCTCCACCACCTTGGGACGATCGACGCGGCGAAGGTGCAAGAGCTCATCCCGCATCCGCTGAAAGCCCGCAGGTGTGATGTAATTCT